>NZ_AEXS01000160.1:0-79598 GCF_000204455.1 Paenibacillus sp. HGF5
CATCCGGGCATACGATTATTATAATTTCAACTTTTTCATGTTCACGAAACGCACTCAGACTATATGGTAAGGAGGGGCCACTTATGAGCACTACGACTGGTAGTAATGCCCCACTCTCCCAATTGAATGACGCGCCGGCCGAGCTGTCCACGGGCTTGGTCCGTCTAAAGCATATTATATTAGCGCTGCTATTATCTGTCGTTTTTTTCCTCGTTTTCTGTTTTATTGCGCTTCATGCCTATATCGCTTGGGTTTTGTCGAATCCGACGGTGGCTCCGCTCTATTCCAATCCCAAGCTTGCGAAAGATATGAATTACGAGAACGTCACGTTCCACTCGATTGACGGGAAACGAAATATCAATGGATGGTATATCCCGGCCGAGAATTCCTCGAAAACCATCGTGCTCAGCCATGGTTACGGCGCCAACCGGGAGGAAACCTGGGTACCGATGTACGATATCGCCCACTACGCGCACAATATGAATTTCAATGTGCTCATGTTTGATTACGGTTTTGCCTCCCAGACCAGCAAGGAAGTGGCGACCGGCGGCAAGGAGGAGAAACGCCAGCTTCTTGGAGCCATTGAGCATGTGAAGCAGCGCGGGGCGAAGCAAATTGTCGTCTGGGGATTCTCCATGGGGGCCGGCACCGCGCTGCAGGCAGGGCTTGAGACCAAGGACGTGGATGCCATGATTCTGGACAGCGCCTTTTTATTGGAGCCGGACACGCTTTACCACAATATCCACAACCAGATTGATCTCCCCCGTCATCCATCGCTGGAGATTCTGGAGCTGCTCTTCCCTGTGCTTAACGGCACAAGTCTGGACCAGATCCCGTACAATGAAGTGAAGAAGCACGATTACCCGTTCCCGACCTTGTTTATCCACGGAACGAAAGACGATAAGGCTCCTTACCCGATCGCCGAGAAAATCGCTTCCAACCAGACGCATGCGGATTCCGATTCCTGGATTGTAGAGGATGCCCATCATGAGCTTATCTTCCGCGAGCACCCTAAGGAATATCTGCGCAAAGTGTCGACCTTCCTCGGCAAACTCGAAACGCCGGACGAATCCTGAGGTTTTCATCAGTTGTTTATATAGCGAAGAGGCCGTGCTTTTCATGATACGATTCTGCTCCCCTGCTGCCTGATGCAGCGGGGGGTTTTTATTTTTCCTTCATAATACAGGCCGCCAAATGAATATAGTGTGTTTAGTGAACCTGATACTGGAGGGAACGGACATGTTATTTCATTATGGAGCGAAGCTCCCGGTACGATTACTGGAGGAAATTCGCTTTTGGAAGCATCAGGAAAGAAAACACCTCGCGCTGATCAAAGCCGTGGTGCCCGATCTGGAGCCGGTCTACGTGAAGATGCTGGATCAATGGGCCATCGTGTTCTCCGACACGGAGAAGGCGGCAGACGAACTTCTGCGCCATATTCTAAGTTATAATGCTTCTCCCACGCCTCAAATGCTGGCCCAGGTCGAGCAGCTCTTGCGCGCTTCCTGCGAGCAGTCCAGGGAGTTCATTCGCCAGCTGCACAGCTTAAAAGAGAACAGTGAGGCCGTTCAGAAAGTACCGCTTGCCGGTACGGTCCTGCACCATGTGATTCGGGAGTCCGAATATTTCCTGAATGCACTCGAAACACTGAACGCCGCCGGAGCGCTGGAGAGATTCATGGATGTGGATATGCCGCTGCAGTCGATGACGCTGCACGAGGCCACGTCTCCTCCGCCGTCTACTCCCGAAGCCGAGCTGTCCATTCAAGGCATGGGAGACAACGGCGGCAAGGCTGTGCCGATTGGCGGGCACCGCCTCCCCCCACTGCCTTACGCTTATAATGCGCTCGAGCCTTATATCGACGAGAAAACCATGCGGATTCACCACGACATCCATCACCAAAGCTATGTCGACGGCTTGAACAAGGCGGAGAAGAAATTGGAGGAGGCCCGAAAAAGCGGCGATTTCGAGCTCGTGAAGCATTGGGAACGCGAGCTTGCGTTCCACGGTGCCGGGCACTATCTGCATACGATCTTCTGGAACATCATGAACCCGCGGGGCGGCGGCGAACCGGGCGGAGAGCTTGCACAGCAGATCAAGAAGGATTTTGGAAGCTTCGATCGATTCAAGAAGCATTTTACCGAAGCAGCAGACAAAGTGGAAGGCGGCGGCTGGGCGATCCTCGTCTGGAGTCCGCGCAGCCATCGGCTTGAGATTTTGCAGGCCGAGAAACATCAAAATCTCTCTCAGTGGGACGTCGTCCCTCTCCTCGCCCTGGATGTATGGGAGCATGCATATTACCTTAAACATCAAAATAAACGCAAGGATTACATCAACGATTGGTGGAACGTGGTCTACTGGCCGGAAGTCGCAGAGCGTTTCAAGCATGCCAGCAAGCTGAAATGGAAACCGTTTTAACTCGCACTCCGGCATTAGCTGCTTCGGATTGGTTAATATTGGGTATGAAGTCTATAGCCCTCCTTACTTCCTTTATGGAGTTTAGGGAGGGCTTCCCTGTTCAGGGGGGTACTTGGTCATGAGCCCGGATTCGAGCAGGATTATTCAAGTTAAGGAGTAACCCAACCTTATTGTTAGGTCTTTTTTACCACATATCTGGTTATTTATTCGGTTGAACGCTACCATATGCTGGATTATGATATGACAGTAAGCTTGGTACGCAGCCTCAGCATTGGTCTAAGGCAACAACCGAAAGATCCGGCGTGCCTGTGGGAGCAGGACATCACGACTGAAGGGATGGGTCAGTGTGAACAGTAGGTTCAAATCGCGTATTTTCATTTTTGCTTTTGTATTCATTATTCTAATTGTTGGAGGATGCCAGCCCGTGAACCATAATCAAAACGAAGCCACTGCAAACGGCAGCTCGGACGAGGTTATAACAAAGGCGAAAACCACGGCCGTTCAGCATTTTAAGGAAAAATACAATTTGGATGTGGAGATTACCAAAGAAGAGATGATGCCTTCGATCGTAGCGGACAAGGTCAACCTCGAAGGGTTTGTCGTGGATCATCCTGAACAAACCTTTAAGATATCCGTAGATTTCAACACAGGCGAAACGTCCAATTTCGTGATGAACCCGGAGCTTAGAAAAGCTATTAAGGGCGAGTGACGGGCCTATGTTTCTCTTTGCAATAACCATAGGCTCTGAACCTGATAGATCACGTTAAGGAGGGAATATATTTGAGTTCACCGCAAGTGGATGACGAGACATACCGACTCATGTCGGAAGCGGCTTACCTCGATCTGAAAAAAGAAGATACCGTTGAGGACCTGCCGGGATGGGAGGTGCTTGAGGACTATAAGAGCAACAGCATATCCGGTTTTGACGCGGTAACTTTCTACAACAAGGAAACGAACCAGGCCGTTATCGCATACCGCGGCACCGAAGCAGGCAGAGATTTATCCCATGCTCTCCCCGATTATCTGGCCGACGCGGATATTGGCATTGAAGAGATCAAACGAAAAATCCCGGAGTTTCGGGCTCCTTGGGCCGACCATGTAGACAAGGTCAAAGAAGTGACGGGCATTAACGATGTCACGGATTGGTTCGGCGAACAATCGAGGAAAATCGATAAGAAAACGGATATCTTGGGCACCAATCAGTTGTATCAAGCCGAGGATTACGCGCTGGAAATGAAGGAGAAGTACAAGGGCGTTGATTTTTCCCTTACCGGTCATTCGCTGGGCGGAGCCAACGCGCAATATGCTGCAGCTTATACGGGCATGTCGGCAGTCACCTTCAGCGCCCCGTCCGTCATCGGGAGCCTCTCCCCTGAAGCCAGAAGAAAAGCCGAGAATGGGGAATTCGACTCCCAGATCATTAATTTCGCCCATCCCGGCGACATTATTGCCAGCGGCGCGCTCGGAGGTTACGACGGTCACGTCGGCTCTACCTATTACATAGACTCCAGTTACAAGGATGCCAATGACGGGCTCAGCATCAAAGAAAAAATCGATAATACGCTGGGAGGCCCCAACTATCACCAGCTGGACCGCTATCAATTCGAGAATGGTTACATTTCGAACCGTCTGTATGACGGTGCTACCGGTAAATCCGTGGATTCGCCCAGAATTCCTTCCCATAGCGGTCTCTTGTTTGGTCTTGGCGGGCCGTTGAGCAACTTGGGCTTAGGTCTAGGTTTGGGCGGCTCAATGGGAGCCCTGGCCGGCTCCGCAGGAGGCTCCTCCGGCACCATCCAGGTCACCCCAGCCGAGCTGCGAAGCGTAGCTGAGAAATGGCGAGCTCACGCCCATCAGAGCGATGCCGAAATGCAGGGAATCCGGCAGCGTCTCTCCAAATACATGTTCTCCAGCCACAGCCGGCGTCTGCAGCCGATCGTCCAGCAGCTGGATACATCCATCATGTCGATGAGTCAGTGGCATCTGCAGCATACCACCGACATCGTGCAGTACATTAAATTTAAGGCGGATCTGTTTGAACGTACAGATAACAGCGGGTAAACATCTATTAGCAACCACCGGGAGGAATGGGGATGAGTCGAGAGATTCTGCTGGAGCTTGATGATTTGCTTCAAGCCGAACGCGAGCTGACGGGGCTGCTTGCAGCCCTTCGGGCCGACGAACAAGAGGCGCGGGGCATGTATGCCCGCCTTCAGGATTGGAAGGGACAATCGGCCAATGTGCTGAGAGACCAGATCGAAGTCTTTTTCATGGAGATGTCTCGTCGAATCCGGGAGATCGAGGAGCAAAAGAGCGCCCTCGTCCAGTATGTGCAATATATGAAACAAGTCGATGGCGCATCTTGATGATCCACGAAGAATCGAGTGTACCATAAGCATCGGCCGCAACAAGGATAAATAAGCTGCTCCGGTTGAATACCGGAAGCAGCTTATACCTAGCGTTATTTTTCAGTGTCTATAATGGGCTCTTGACCAATTAAGGATGTGGACGGTCTTGTTTTATCGTTAATCGTTGTAGTTTTTGTTGTTGTAGATTTTAATGATATGATCCGCATACTTCAAATCGAATATCATTCGCTCCTTCACCTGAGCATGTACGGAGGAATCCTTGCTCAGTTTGTTCATAAGCTGCCCCAAATCTCTACCGAGCTTGGCTGCTCTCTTGTCGATTGTTTTATTTTCGTTCAATTGGTTGACAAGCACCTTCAAGTCCTTTTTATAACTCTTCGCATCAGCCATTCCTTCATTCGGTACATAAATCTCATCGATCTTCCGGTCCATTTCCATCAAGATGGTCTTCACGGACAACCCTGGGTTACTGAATGGAACGATGGCCTTATTCCGGTACATCCCCTGCTTAAGCGGCACGTTATATTGATCGCCGAAGTAAGACAGGAATTCGAAGTACGCGCTGCCTGATGTTCCTTTTTTCTGCGTCTCATAGGCCTGCTCGACGAGCACCGGCCGAGATACTTTGGCCTGTGGCCCGAGCCCCATCGTCACGTAAGAGAGGTCACCGGCAAGCTTTAATGTCTCTTCCGCATCATGCACAACCGCTTGGGCATCCAACTTATAGGACATTGGGAATACGTTGTCCAGATAACCATTTTGCAACCACAGCCCTGCCTCCTGCAGCTTGTAATACGGATTGGTGTAGAAATCGGAATAAACCGCTGCACTGATCGAAAGTTTCGGTGAAATCTTTTTTAATGCCGGTACAAGCTCTTTAACAAATCCCGTAATGATATCCATGCGGAACTGCTGCCATTCCGGCCACAGCTTATCGCCCGGATACAAATTCACCGGATCTACGTCTGTTTTAAATGTCTTCATAAACTGCTCACGGGTATAAGCGTCATAACCATAATCGATTTCCGTCCCGTAGTTATCGGGGTAACGGATGTAATCCAGATGCAGTCCGGCAACCGGGTATCTGGTCACCAGGTCGACATAGAGGTCGGTAATGAAATTCCGGACTTCCGGCAGTGCAGGATTCAGCCAGTAAAAAGTATGGCCGTCTACTTCCCAATAGTCGGCTCCATCCCGCCGGATCATCGACCATTCCGGTTTTTGCTCCATCTTGTTTCCCTCAAGAAATGCGTTTTCCACCCATGCATGGATCTCGAGACCGAGTTCATCGCCCACATCCATATACGCCTGAAGGACGTCAAACCCTTTGTACATCGGATTGTGAGGCGCAAGCGGATTGTCCGAAGGGTAAATCGTGTAGCCATCCCACCAAGTTTCCACATACACCTGATTCAAATTTGCATCCGCAATGAGCTTCAGATGCTGGCGCACTTCATCCATATTCGTCTCTAATGGACGCATCCAGATCGCACGATGGTCGACCTTGCGGGATTCCATGTTCAAGTTAATGACCTCATCCATCAGGCTGTCGAGCGCTGCTGATTTCAAAGTCATCTCGTCGTATGCCTGCTGCTCAATCAGCTTGACGATCTCTCCGCGGATGGCTTTGGCCTCCGCCATTTTCTGCTCGATCTTTGAATAAGGAACATCCATGTACATATCCTTCGACTTCTGCAGCAGCGCTGTCGAAGTCCCGATACGGTAATCGGCTCGATCCAGGGAGGATTGCGGCGTCAGCATAACAACCATCTCTTTAGCGGTGCGATTCATATTTACGGTCGCGCTTAGCTTAGCGTAGTTCTTGAGCCAATCCGCCTTCACACCGTGGCCAGACAGGACATAGCCTTTGTCCGGAATCGGAGAGTTATTGCCACCAACGGATATGACTCTATGATTCTCATCAACGATGACCTCATAACCCCAGGCATTGGTGCCTGTTGTTTCTTTTCCATAATCACTGGTGTACACAATGAGCTGGTCACCCCCGCGGAATCCGTCGAAAGGCTTGTCGTTAGCTGAATCCCAGCCTCCCGGATTATCTTCCTTCGACTTCGGATCCACAGCATCATAAGCAATCCGACTCGCTAGATGCGTCTCTTCATGTACGATGATCTCCACAGGGTTACCCGTTTTGATTTCGCCGCTCGCTATCTTTGCATTCAGATCATTGTAATAAGAAGACCCGGCTTGTACAGATAATACATGGCCTTGGCTTGGAATACGGGAATTGTTATACGTTTTGCCATCCGGCTTAGCCATGCCCGTAATGATGCCATTCTCAATGATAAGCTCAAGTCCCCATTGATTCGTATTGGTCGTTGCTCCATAACCGGCATCATACAGCACGACATCATTCTCGTCGCGATATGCATTTATTTTGTTAATCGCTATTTCGGCACCCTTCACGACGGCAAAACGGTTCATCTGTTCCGGAACCGCAACCCCATTCAGTATCAGCGCATCTCCGATGGCAATCGCTTTCATTTCTTCCTTGGCTGTGCCGGAAGCCGATATCACCACATTGTGCAGGGGGATATAGGTCCCTTTGGAACCGTTCGTATTTTTCTCAAGTACGATTCCTCCTGAAACAATATATTCAACGACGGCATCGTTCTCAAACGGTACTGTAAATGGAGCGCTATAATCTCTGGTATACACGGTAATCCCGTTTTCGCTGCGTTCGGCATTCACCGCGTCAACCACAAGTTTGGTGCCGTCAGGCAGCGTAATGGATGGGCTTGCTCCCATTCCCCCTTCCTGGGCCCTGGCTTTCTCAGGAGAGATCGACATGAGCGAAAAAATGAGGGCACAACACATAAGCACTGAAAACCATTTTCTAAAGTTCATCATTACACCTCCGGGTTATATACTAATTCTGTACCAGCAAAATGGATATACAATGGCATTGGTAAACGCTCTGTTATCACCTCCTTAAAGGCACCCTATGCTAGGGCGCCATCAAGATCATTTGTTCCTGCTTGTACTGATTCATCGCCAACCAGTGTAAAGTCCACCTCAAACATCCGATGCCAAGGGAGTTTAACATCCGCAACCTGCGGCTTCCCACCGGTCATCCCCATTAAATAGGTGCTGCAAAACTCATTCAGCCCTTCCTTGATCACCCCACGAAGCTCGTCTCCCCTTGATCCGAGATCCATAGGCGTCACGTCTAACTCCGGCAGAACCTCCGCTATGACTTCACTGCGGACAACTGTTTGATAGCCCCAATCCTCAATCAGCCTGCGCAGCATGAAGGACTTGCTTCTCTCCCTCCAGACTGCAATGGTTTCCTGCGGGGTCTCCTTACTGTAATAAGAAGCGATCACGGCATGAGCGATAACGGTCCCCAGCGTATTGCCAGAAGTATTCCATGCGGCATAAGCACCCAGCAAATTCAGTTCATTGCCTTTGCTGAGCAGCTTCATCAGTTTATGGTCTGCGCCACTACAGACCGCCACGTCAGCAAGAGCGATAAACAATCCTTTTTTGGAATATGCCCGAAGTGCCTGTCTGAACTCATTCAAATGAATCTCGGAATGATAAGAGCAGCTACACTTCTGGGAGTTTTGGTAGGATTCATTCGTCTCTGATTGACTTAACGGCGGAGCATTTACCATGAGCACAAAATCCGATTCCGTAGAGGAATCAGCCATGAATACACCTGCAGCCGTCATGTGCGATTTAATGCTTTCATTCAAGCTCCGATCCTCATACCTCGGAATCATAAACGGACCTTGTGTTGACGAATAACGGACATAGGCTTCAGGAAAGTAATTTTTAATCTCACAAAATACGCCGGCCAAAAGCGTACAGCCTATCTCGTCTGCCCCCGGATAGAGCATCACGCGATCTACCAGATTGCTTTTGTCCACCATAAACAACAGCTCATGATGCTCTTTAGCCGAGTATCCATCCCTCCCATTGCCATCCAGTGGAATGACCAATTTATCGATGATTCCCTCGTCCGCATAACGTATAGCCATCCGGTTGACGTAAGCATTGGTAGCCCTACGGTCTGTGAAGTCAGTCAACACGTTAGAAGGAATTTTCATCGTCAGCTTCGTAAGCGAATTCATTTCGAATTCAGAAAGATTCTCCCGCTCGCCCTTATCCAGCATCCGTTTATATTCATATAGCTTTCTGCCATGCTGGGCACAATAAGACGGTTCTTCATCATCATTGTCATCAAACGGAACCCGCAAAATCAGGTTATTGGCGTAAATTTTCAGGGATGGATTGATGGCCTTGAGATGCTTCAGCAATTCTAGTCGGTCCTCACATTCCTTATTCGTTAGATGATGAAGTCTGGAAGGGACGATTCCCCCGTACAAAAGCAAATCGAGCGAAACAATCAACCTCGTCGCATCTACGACTTCCTTCTCCAGCCACTGCCTCAGCGACTCGTACTGAGCTGGCTGCTTCTTCATCCCCAGCAGGGACAGTGGCGGCACAATAAGCACCAGGTCAGTCATGGAAGCAAGCTGCACAGGGTAATGATAGTTGCAAGGCCGCTCGTCGAGCGGCAGGTATATAATTTTCTCGTTAGAAAATGTTCCGTTCATGAAGTAATTATCCTTTCACAGCGCCAGCGTTTACACCCTTGATGAAGTATTTCTGAAATGAAATGAATACAATCGCAATCGGAATGAGCGAAATCATGGATCCGGCTGCAACCAGGCGTGTGTTGGATACAAAGGTTCCTTTCAGCTTGTAAAGACCCACAGTTAACGGGTATTTTGAGCTGTCATCAAGTACGAGGAATGGCCACAAAAAGTTGTTCCATGCTCCGATAAAGCTCAAAATTCCGAGTGTGGCCAGTGTAGGCTTCACCATCGGCATCATAATGTTCTGCCATATGCGCCATACGCCCGCACCATCAATGACTGCCGACTCTTCAATCTCCTTCGGAACGGAAATCATCCCTTGCCGCATCAGAAAAATGCCATACGCGGAAACGGCGCCGGGTACAATAACCCCCGTCAAGGTGCCCAGAAGATTCATTTCGTTTAGAATCAAATAAATCGGAATCATCGTCACTTCTGCCGGGATCATCATCGTAGCCATAATCAAGAGAAAAATGGCCTGTCTTCCTTTGAACTGCATTCTTGCTAGGGGAAATGCAGCCAAGGACGCGAATATCAATGGCAGTGCCACGCCAAAGAAAGATAAAATAATGCTGTTCCAGAAGTAAACCGGTATCGGAAGCGAATTCCATACGGTTACATAATTTTCAAGCGTCCACTGCTCCGGAATAAAGCTCGGAGGCATGGTGTAAATGGCCTCGTTCTGTCCCTTAAGTGACGTTGAAAGCGTCCACAGAAAAGGCATAATCATGGCAAAAGCGATGAGTATCATCAATACGTAGGAGAGCGTATTGTTGATGACTTTCCGTTTGTTCCACCGTTTCATTCCGGACGAATGTTTTACTTGAGCGCCTGTAGCTTGATCTGCCATCATTCATCCCTCACTCTCTGTCCAAGTATCGTTTATTAATGACCGTCAGCAGCAAGATCGCCAGGAACAGCACAAAGGACATTGCGCTTGCACCACCCATGTGCAGCTTGGTGAACGCCTCGTCGAAGACCAAATATACGACCGTCGTGGATGATTTCAGCGGCCCGCCCTGGGTCATGGTCATCATGAGGGTAAACTCTTTAAACGCCCCCATTGTGGATACAACGGCCACAAAGAATATAACCGGACGCAGCATCGGGAATGTGATGACCATCTGCTTGCGCCAGAATCCGGCACCGTCCAAATCAGCTGCTTCATACAAATCCTCCGGCACGGATTGAAGTCCTGATAAATAGAACAGCATGTAATAACCAAGGCCCTGCCATACGGTTACAAGCGCAAGACTCGGAAGAACCATATGTTTACTTGTGAGCCACTTTAACGGCTCTGCTCCGAACAGACTCAAGATGTAGTTAAGCACCCCATCGCTCTGGAACATCCAACTCCACAAAAAGGCTGTAACAACAACGGACACAAGTGTCGGAAAATAATAAATAAGCCGGAATGCCTTAACCCCAGCTAATCCCCGATTCACAAGCACAGCCAAAAACACCGGCAGAACCACCAAAGCAGGTGTAACTAAAATCCAGTAATAAGCCGTGTTGCGCATTGCTTTCCAGAATAGGTTATTACCCATTAGATCCTTGTAATTAGCCAGACCGACCCATTCGGCGGGGTTGATCACATCATATTTCGTAAAACTCAGGAACAAGGCAGCAAAGGCAGGGATTACGCTAAAAACCAGCAGCAGCAAACCAGCCGGGGCGAGAAACAGCCAGGCATGTGACTTTTTATACATAGATGCGAGCCTCCTTCGTTACAGCACCATCGATGCCAATAAATCTTCTTCAGCCGCACGAGCGCGGGGCTGAAGAAGATGGTTCCACGCCTAACTCTTTATTGAAGCAATTCATTAACGGCAGCTTCCGCAGCTGCTACGGCATCCGCAGGCTCTAAATCATCTGCCAGCATACGTCTGAATTCTTCGTTAAGGGCTCTGTTGATATCCGCCAGATTCTCAACCGGAGGCAGTAAATCCAGTGATTTCTCAAGCTGTTGTACAGCCAGGTAACGGCCTTTATCTACAGGATCCGTTGCGTCCTTGCCTGCTGCGAAGAATTCATCCTCTGCAGCTTTCTTCACGGAAGGCAGCACGGAGGATAACTTGCTCAACTCAAGCTGGTTCTCTGCATTCGTCACAAACTTCGCAAATTTAACCGCTGCGTCTTTGTTCTTACTCTTCTCCGATACAGCGATGTTCATTGTATTAACCGGAATATTACCGCTGCTGAAAGCAAATGCACTGGCTGCATCCGATTTTTCGTAAACCGCCGGGGACAAATCGTTGACTTGACGGAACAGGTTCGGCCCTGTTTGCCACCAAGCAAGCTTTTCCTGTGCATACCATTCTTGCGGCTTTGCCATTTCCAGCAAAATTTCTTCCGGAATCAGCCCTTCTTGGTTACGCTGCTTATACTTAGCGAAAATTTCAACTGTTTGTGGTACATTAAATGCAGCCTTTGTATAATCTTCATTCAGAATTGGGATTCCGCTGTACAGCAGCTCGTCTCGGATCGATGTCAGGGAATGCCCATAAGCGCCTGTCTTTTCCTTAATGGCTTTTGTCATCTCCCAGGCTTCATCCACCGTTGTTGGAGGGGCATCATAACCTGCTTCTTTCAGCAATTCCTTGTTGTAGAGCACAATATCGTTTGCCAAGTACCAAGGAAGCGCATAGGTTGATCCTTTATATTCGCCCGCTCTCCATACACCTTCGTAGAAGTCATCTTTGACATCTGCGGCAAGCTCGTCCATATTAGCCAGTGCCCCGAGTGCAGCAAGCTTCTTCAAGAATTCGGTGTTCAGGTTAACGACATCCGCCATATTGCCTGAAGCGCTGCCTGTCAACGTCTTCTGCTCAACCGCGTCGATCGGGATATCTTCCCACTTCACGGTCACCCCTGGATTGGCTTGTTCAAACGTATCAATCATGCCATTGATGTAATCATCGAAAGTCGGGCTCAGCGAGATTGTCCAAAACTTGATTTCTGAAGAACCTTCGGACTTACCAGCGGTATCGCTCCCTCCACTGGAGCAGGCTGCCACCATAAACATCATGCATGTAAGCAGTAAAGCGACCATTCTTTTAGATCTTTTCAAACCAAACGCCTCCCTTTTAAGTTCTATTTAGTCTAAAAACCATACAACTGAAAACCCTTTCATAAAAAGGCGGGGAATCGAATCAATTGAGGCAAAGCACAAAACTCGCATAACCCCTTATTTTCTTCCTTGTTGTATAATTGGTACAAATACAACATTACTGATTTTCATATGAAGTGTATATGACGGCATTTACCCTGTTTGTATCCAATTTAGACATGATGATTTTGTAGGAGGTTTTGGCTGCATGCAAATTATCCAAGAACCGATTGAATACCAGGACCCTCTCCTATGTATCAAAATATGGAAATTAGTCAACGATGGCCTGGAGTATCCCATCGAGTGGATATGGCATTATCACAAGGAGGTTGAATTTCTTACGGTTGAGCAAGGAATACTCGATGTACATACACCGGATAAAGTTTACAGGCTGAAAGCGGGAGACAGCTGTGTAATCGGCTCATCCCAGCTTCATTTTGGACGCAAGATCGGCACCGAAAGATTGGTATACATGGTGCTTCATATCGATTTGCACGCCTATTTCAATCCGGCCATTCAAATGTATTACCGTCAATTTACGGAGATTGACCAGCCGTTGGACCGACTAAACTATATCCTCGAAGAGAATACAGATGCCAAAAGGGAAATCGCAGGCATTATGGGAGAAATGCACGATGAGATGCAGGAGAAGAGGAGCGGCTTTGAGATTGCGACCAGCATGCTGGTCATCAAACTTCTGCTGACACTGTTTCGAAATGATGACCGTGGAACACTGAATCAAGAAGGTTCCAGGGATATCCCACTGCTGAAAGAGGTCATTTCTTATATCAACGCTCATATTGGGGAGAAAATCGAGCTGAAGCAGGTGTGCAAGCTGGCGAACATGAGTTACTCCTACTTCTCTAAGTATTTTAAAAAAATGTTGGGAATTTCCTTTACCGATTACGTAAATCGCAGAAAGATCCAGAAGGCGGAGCGCCTCCTGCTTACTCAAAACATGAAGGTGACAGAAATTGCTGAGGCAGTCGGAATCGAAAATATGGCGCATTTTTACGAACTATTCAAAAGATATACCGGCTGCAAACCTAAGGAGTATACCGCCAAGCTGCGCCCAGACCCGTACATCCCGTTGGTTAAGGCCCAAGAGTAAACCAAAAAACCGGCCTTGAGGTCAAAATGCAGGAAATTCAGAAAAAAGCCTCGCCCTGAATGGGCGAGGCTTTTGGCTTATATTATAGGATCCTGCTTTAGTCTTTAATCAAGGACAGAAACTCCGAGCGCTGCGCAGAATCGCTCTGGAACGTACCGCGTACAGCCGACGTTACCGTCTTGCTGCCCGGCTTCTTCACGCCGCGTGCGCACATGCACAGATGCTCGCCTTCCACAACGACCATAACGCCGTTTGGCTGCAGCGCCTCCACCATGATATCGGCGATTTGCGAAGTGATGCGCTCCTGCACCTGAAGACGGCGAGTTACCGCCTCTACCAAGCGTGCCAGCTTGCTCAAGCCGGCGATTTTGCCGCTCGGGACATATCCGATATGGACTTTGCCGAAGAACGGCGCCATATGGTGCTCACACTGGCTGTAGTACACGATATCCTTCACGATGACCAGTTCCTCGTGATTCTCGTCGAAGGTAACCCCGAGAACCTCCTTGGGATCGACTTCATATCCCGCAAAGATCTCTTCGTACATCCGCGTCACGCGGGCCGGTGTCTCAAGCAGACCCTCACGCTTGGGATCTTCACCGATCAGCTTCAATATTTGCTCAACATGGTACTCGATCTGCTCCCGGTTTTGGCCTACTTTATGGTTCACATAGTCCTTTACGCCCGCCACAGTACAATCCCCCTTTCCGTTCCAAAGAAAAAGCAAACGGTTAACTTATAGCCGCTGTTAGCGGTCTTTTTAAATAGAAATGCCCCTCCGTCGTTCCATTTAGACGGGAGTGGGCTTTCTTGCATTATGATTTGCGTTTGCGGCCTTGCCCTTTACCCGGCATAGGCTGATTTTTCATCATTTGCTGTGCACGCTGCATCTGCTTGCTGTTCATGTTATACCCCATTTGTTTTGCCATCTTCTGCAGCATTTGCGGATCGTTCTGCATCTTCTCCAATTGCTTGCGCAGATAGAATACGCCGATGAAGAATCCGCCGACCAGACCCACGATCAATGTAATAATCGGAATGACAATATCCATCACTTGACCACCTTCTACTAATATCTGCCATTTCATGGCGCATACACGAACCTATCATAGCATGTCCTTTTCGTCACAGCAAATGAAAATAACGGATGCTTGGCAGCAGGCAGCTATCGATGATTACGCCTTGGTCAACTACGATCCTTTGCGGTCCGGCATGGCTCCTTCGATCGTCAACAAGGTGCGTTTGATTTCCGGGCCGCCGGCATAGCCGATCAACGCTCCGTCGGCTCCTACCACCCGGTGGCACGGCACGATGATCGGAACGGGGTTCTTATTGTTCGCTCCGCCTACGGCTCGAACCGCTTTCGGACGTCCGATGGATTCGGCTACATCCTTATAGGAGCAAACCGTTCCATAGGGAATGGATTTCAGCGCTTCCCATACCTGCAGTTGGAATGAGGTTCCGCGCATGTCCAGCTGTACGTCGAAAGCCTTCAGTTCCCCGGCAAAGTACTGCTTCAACTGCGTGATCACGGGGGCTAGTCTAGCCTCGTCCCGTTGGTAGCCGCCGTTGCCGGCCCAAGTCCGCGACCACTGCTGGATGACCGCTTCCTTCACATAGAAGCTGCCGAATTCAATGAGACAAAGCCCCTTCTCCGTGGCGCAGACCGTCAGCGGTCCGATGGGAGATTGAACTTCATCATAATACAGCATTTCCGGTCCTCCTTCAGGGATGGCCATCGGCTCGACCCCCTGAATGACAGAACCCTCCTGCTCCGGATTGCCCCCATTCGAGGAACCCGGAACCCCGGCGGATGAAACTTCGGCCGCGGCTTGCGCTTCGGCAGTTGCTTCATTTCCAGCCGGTTCAGGCTTTAGTTTATTCAAGGCTTGCTGCAGCATATCTCGTACTCGGGAATCCCCTTCTGATTTCATGCTTTTCTCTAAGTTGTTCAACGCTTCTTCGCCTCCAATACGGCCCAGAGCCCATGCAGCGGTTCCCCGCAGCTCCGGGCGCGGGTCCTTCAGCAGTACTTCGCTCAGCTTCGGTACGGCTGAAATATCTTTAAAATTGCCGAGCGCGATGACGGCATTGCGCTGAATCGGCTTACGGCCGCGCCAAGCGGCGGACGTATCTCCGAAGGTCTCCTTGAATTCCCGGTTGCTCATATCCAGAATGGGCAGGAGCAGCGGCTTGGCTTTTTCAGGATCGGGCTTGAAGTCCTCTTGATGAGTCCAGCTCTTGCCCCGGTTCTTCGGACAAACAATTTGACAGGTATCGCATCCATACAGCCGGTTGCCGATCTTGCGCATGGCTTCTTCGTCCAGAAATCCTTTGGTCTGGGTCAGAAAAGAAACGCAGCGCTGGGCATTCAGCTGCCCGGGACCGACAAGGGCGCCGGTTGGGCATGCATCGATGCATTTGGTGCACTCTCCGCAATCCTCGGTTACCGGCGAATCCGGCGGAAACGGGATATTGGTTACCATTTCGCCAAGGAATATCCAGGAACCGAACTTCGGAGAAATGATGGAGCAGTTCTTGGCACTGAAACCGATGCCGGCCCGCTGCGAGACGGCCCGGTCGACAAGCGCGCCGGTGTCCACCATGCTTTCAAGCTTTGCATCCGGCACGCGTTCCTTGATGTACGCCTCCAGGCGGCTCATCGCCTCCCGGAGCACATGGTGATAATCCCTTCCCCAAGCGGATCGCGCCATGATGCCCCTGTACTTGCCAGGCTCCGATTTCGGCGGGTTCTCCATCTTGGAGTGGTACGTTATCGCGATGGCGATCAGGGACTTCGGCTCGGTGCCGGGGAGTGCGGGAGTCACCCGCTTATCCAGGTCCGGCTCCTCGAACCCGGACTCATATCCCTTATCCCGATGGGATTGCAAAATCCCCTTCAGGGATTGGAACGGCTCCGCCGAGGCGAAGCCGATATCATCAATGCCGAGCTCAGGTGCAACGGCTTTTAGCTCCTGCTTGAGCTCCTCCCATACCGAAGGCGGAGGAGCGTACGAGCCGAGTGTGTAGGTCATTCTCCAGCGCCTCCTTTTCTGGGATGATGTTCTGTCTTAAGCTACAGCTTTTTGATCTCGGACAACGGCCAGAAAATAAATTCGGCCCTGCCCACGATGTCGCTTTCCTTCACGCTGCCGAACATGCGGCTGTCCTTGCTCTTTCCGAGGTGGCGGTTATCCCCCATAACAAAATACCTTCCCGCTTCCAGGGTAACGGGCTCAAAGCCAGGATCCTCGATCGGGACATCGGTATACCCTTCCTCTTGGGCCACGCCATTCACGTAGAGCTTCTGATCCTTTACCTCAATGGTATCCCCGGGTACGCCGACGACACGCTTAACAAGAAACTCCTTCTTGTCCGGGCCGTCGCTCGGATCCTTAAGCACAATGACGTCGCCGTGGCTCGGTTCCGAAAAGCGATAGACCACTTTATTAATAAAGAGCCGCTCCGATGCCACCAGCGTCGGCTGCATGGATTCGCCCTTAACCATAGACAGGTTAAACACAAACATATTTAGAAGCACCATAATAACAAATGCAATCGCAATCGTCTTTACCCAATCCCACAGCTCGGCGGCCCAGCCGTTCTTCTTGGCCGGTTGATTCTGAGGCCCGTTGTTCTCGCCATGCTCAGTCGAATCCGGAGGAATCACTTGTCCCATGCTACACCTACTTTACTTCGATTTCACCTTCGAGCATCGAGGGTGGCACCTTCAAAAACAGGTACATTAATAGAAAAGCATATCTCCCACCCATTTGCAACGGCTGAAAGATATGCTTCATATCGAAAAAATGTCGTTTCTTATCTCTGTCGAAGCTTAAGGCCGCCGTTTTGCGCTGCTCGTATGTACCGCTGTAGTCGCTGCAGCTATTGACCAAGGATACTGAGCTTCTGGAACGACCGCAGGATTTGGCTGGCACCGTATCCCATGGCTTCATAAAATGGCATGGCTGCGGCGTTGTGCTCATCTCCGGCTACCATGATCCGACTGACTTTCCGTGATTGAAAACGCTGTTCCATCGCTGATATCAAGGCTTTGCCAATCCCTTTCCTGCGATAGTCGGGATGAATGGCGATGCGGTAATAACAGCCATGATTGCGCTCGATCGTACCGATTAAGGCACCAACGATTTCACCGTTTTCTTCTGCCACCATAATCAGATCGGAGTCCCAAGCGAGCTGCCTGGAGAAAGGCTCCATCGTGTTTTCGTAGCATTCTTCCGATAAAGCAATCTGTAATAGCTCGGTTACGGGGTTACAGTCACTCAACTGAAAGGAACGAACATGCATTTCAAAATCTCCCTTTTCGTTAGCATGATGCGGTTTACCCGGTTTACAAAGATCTAGTATTCCGTTAACGCAAACCTGACATTTAAGTTTACTACAAAAAACCCGAAAATCCTGTTTCCTTGTCCATTAAACCACATCTTTCTCGTAAATTCACGAGTTTTCTTCTGAAAGCGCTTTATATGAAGCGTTTTCATTATTTTTGATGGATAAAATTCCATATTTTTGTTGAATGATCGATTCGTTTCCTGCCGTTAAACCATTAGCTCACGGTAAAAATCGCCCCATTAATTACCAATGAGTTTACATCATTGTCTCTATTTATTTTTGAAATCACCGGGCTACCTTTCCTGTGGCGATACATGCTGTAATGAGGGAGCTTGATGAAAAAAAACAGCGCTCCCCCGGCCATGTGCCTTTGGAGGAACGCTGCTTTCGTACATCCATGTTTACTGAAGAACGACGGTATCTCCCGCTTTCAGCCCTGACAAAACCTCGATTTTATCAAGCGTCTGCATCCCCGTCTCAATATCCTGCCGCTCGATCTGGCCGCCTCCCTTGTCCACCATGACATAAGAGCTATCTCCCTCCGTCATGACGGCCAGCTTGGGAACGACAACCGCCTTGTTCTTCCGTTTGGTCACGATCTCTCCGTTCAGCGTCAATCCGCCGATCAAGCGATCGTTCTTCGGCAGCGAGATGATGACCTTGAACTGCGGCGTCTGGGACGTCTGCTTCTCCTGAGCCGTCGCCTCGGCGAATTTGGCCACTTCCAGCACCTTGCCCTTTAGCTTCAAATCCTTGATGGACGGCAGCTTGACCTCTACCGCCATGTCCGGCTGAATGCTGAAGATGTCGTTTTCCCCGACGTATGCCACTAACCGCAGGGAATCCAGGTCGACGATTTTGCCGATATACTGGTTAGCCGTCACCGATTGCGGCCGCTGCTGGGTCGGGTCGAACAGGAACAGGCCTGCTGCCGGAGATACGTATGTCGATTGCCTCAGCCTGTCATTCAAATCGGCAAGCGTTTGGCGTTCGATATCGTTGTTCACCTCGTCCAGCTGACTGCTCAGCCGCGCATTTTCCTGGTCTGCCAGCATTTTCAGGCGCTCCGCCTCCGTTGCGCCTACAGGCGCGTTGTCGAGATCCTGATTCAGCGTAAACTCCTTCAGCTCCTGCTCCAGCTTCCGCTTCTGCAGCTCCGCCTCCTTCTGCTGGAGCTGCTGGCGAATCGCCTTTTGCTCCAATTTGAAAAGGGCGTCGCCTTTTTTGATCTGCTGGCCGTTCTCGACGTTCCAGGACTCCACCTTCGCTTCAAAAGGGGCGTATACGTTCGTTTCCTTTCCGTATTCGGACGTTCCCTTGACCTGCACGGTCGATAGAATCGTTTCCTCTGTTACGGGGAATGAGATGACCTGCGGCTCTTCCATCATGGGAATCTCAGGCTCCTTGGGTTTCACCTGCCCATATCCCCAATATCCCACCAGACCCAGCACAGCAGCGATAACCGTCCATTTTATGATTTTTTTTATCATACCGATTTAGCTTCCTTTCCGAAACTCATGATCCTAATCCCGCTTGATGGCCAGCAGCGCATTCGTTCTTGCTGCGCTGATCGCCGGGTAAATCCCCGAGAATATGCCCGTCATGACGGCGAAAGCAATGCCGATCGGCAGCGTCTCCGGTGTAACGGCGATCTGCAGTCCCGACATGCCTGCCGAAGCCATGATGAATGAATTAAGCCCTTTGATGATCAAATACGCGAATACGATGCCAAGCAACCCGCCAAGCAAACCGAGCAGGCTGGCCTCTACGATGAACATGTTCCGGATTTGCGGCATATTCGCTCCCAGAACCTTCATGATGCCGATTTGCCGGCGGCGCTGATGCGTCGACATCGTCATGGCGACGATGATCGAAATCGAGGCCAGCAACAGGATAAATACGCCAATGCCGAGAGCGATCGCCTTGAAGGTGTCCAATTGGGATGCAACCTGATCCCGCATGGCCAGATTGTCGCTCGCATTCAGCGCAAGCTTGGAGATCAGGTCCTCGAGCGGTTTAATATATTGCAGATCCTCCACTTTGACCGTTAGATTATCGTAAACCCGCTGTTTCGAAGTTGGCCCTTTTTGCAGATTTAAGCTGTCCGTCAGCCAATCTGCCGTGTCAAAGGATATGTAGGCCTGACGGTCATAGAATGCAAACTGGGCATCCCGCCCCTTGGGCACATCCAGCACGCCCCCGACGTAGAGCTGCGGGCTGAGCAATTTCTTGTCGTTGTCCATCTGCTCCAGCTGTACGTTCTTTCCGATCATTTCCGAAACGGTGCTCTCATACTTCTGGAACTCTTCCCATAGCTGCGGATTGTTGGGATCGGAATTCATCATATTGTTCAATCTTTCGCTCGTCTCCGCGTCCTTCCATCCGGTTGTCGCTCCGTAATTCAGCACCACGGCACCGATCTGCTCCAGCGGGCCGCCTTCCTTGAACCGGTTCCCCTGCTCTTGAAGCTTGGACAGGTCCACGGCCACGATGTTGATGCCTTCATGGATCAGGTTGTCGGACGAAATGGTCCGGAAATAACCGAGCTGCTTGGTGGCTACAACGGATTTGACGTGATTGAAGCCCTGAATGACCTGAACCTTATCATCCGTAAGCAATCCCCGTTCTCCTCCCGCCGATTGGCCGCCGCCTTCCCCTGGCCCGCCTGTGCTCTGGGGAGTCACCGTAATCTCGTCAAGTTTCATGCCGCCTATGATTTCCGTCTCCAAATAACTCTGGGCTCCGTTGCCGATGCTGATCGCTACGATAATAGCCGCACATCCGATCGAGATGCCGGTCATGCACAGGGCCGTTACCACTTTACGGCGTTTGATCTGTCCCCATGCCAGCCGTATGCTGTCTAAAAATCTCAGCTGACCTCACCTGCCTCCTCCGAATGAACCAGAACCCCGGACAGGGGCGAAGGGGCGCTCGGCCCCCGCTGCCCTCCCGTGGAAGTCGCGTAGTTCTCCGGCTGAACCAAATAACCGTCGCGGAGCATAATCGTTTTTTTCATTTGGGCGGCGACTTCCATCTCATGGGTAACGATGACAAACGTCGTTTTCATGGACTCGTTCAGCGACATCATGATTCGGATAATTTCCTCTTCCGTTTTGGTGTCCAGGTTGCCCGTCGGCTCGTCCGCAAAAATGACGGAAGGCTCGGTAATCAACGAGCGGGCAATACTGACGCGCTGCTGCTGTCCGCCGGACAGCTGGGACGGGTACAGCGAAGCCTTATCGCCGATCCCCGTCATCTCCAGAAGCTCCATCGCTTTCTTGCGGCGCTTGGACGGAGAGACGGATTGAAAAACAAGCGGAAGCTCCACGTTCTCCCGAACCGTGAGTGTCGGAATCAATTCGTAAGCCTGAAAAATAAATCCGATATGCTTGCGCCGAAAAACGGCAAGCTTGTTTTCCCCGTATTTGACTATATCCTGATCCGCAATATAAATATGGCCTTCGGTCGGTTTCATCAGCCCGGCCATCAGGTTGAGCAGCGTGGACTTGCCCGATCCGGAGCTGCCGAGCAGCGCAATCATCTCGCCCTTCTGGACTTCGAACTGGATGTTATGAAGCACCTTTAACACTTCGTTGCCGTTCTTAAAGCTGTGCGATACATTTTCCAAACGCAGCATGTTCGCTATTCCTTTCCGGTTCTTAGTCTATCTCTCCTCGTTCGGGTCCAGAAGGGGCTGGAACGTCAGGTTGTAGCTTTGGCTGCCCAGCGTGATCCGCTCGTTCTGGAATTCGTCCACAAGGGTCAAGTTAAACCAGCCGCCGCGGAGCTTTTTGTACTGCTCGTCCGTCAGCTCCATCGATATCGACCGGGTGCCCGGCACTTGGATATCGGTGCCTGGCGTAAGCGTCCGCTCCTGTGTTTGTCCGAGGCTGTCCTTGATGATTAGTATCAGCTTGCGGCCGGAATCCGCGGCCGCAATGCTCTCGCTGCGTTTCACATCCAACGTGGCATTAAGCGATATGGTGGAACTGCCCTCCTGTAAATGTCCAGCCGCTTTCGTGACCGAAACGCTGTAAGGATACCAATCGAGCTGCGTCAGGCCGGAGCTTGCCGCAGGTCTGGCCGGATTCAGCATTAATTTTTTCACGCCCAGCACACCCGTAGCGTCCTTGCCCGTTTCCGCAAGCTTGCCTCCGGACATCGCCGTGCCGAGAGCCAGGCCCAATTCGCTGGCAGCCCCTTTCGGCACTCGGGCCCAAAAGACGATCGACTGCCTGGATCCCGGCTGAAGGGCCGCTTCCGGCTGAATGGTCTCCGCTTCATAAATCCTGCCGTCCGTGCTTTGGAAGTACCCCTTCAGCACTGCGGCTTGAACGCGGCGCTGTTCATTGCTGGTCAGCACGAACTCCGAATAGACGATATCGGAGTCTGCTCCTTCATAGATGACCGTCCGCCGTTCTTGTGCCTCCGCACGTTTACCCGCAGCCGTGACCGTATAGGGCTTCCCTTTCTCCAGAACGCCGATCGACTGCATCATCCCGGACGTGGTCATGGTCAGGAACGACGTTTTGGCCGCCTCCTGTTGCGTAAACAGCTCGAAACGGAGCGAACGGATATCCTTCGTATACGGGATTCGCGCCATGACGTACACCTCGGTTGATGCCCCCGGCGCTATCAGGGAGCCCTGCTCCTCGGCGATGACCTCCGGGCCGGCCAAGCCTGTTTTTTCATCCGCCGTGACGTTCGCTTTAAGATCAGGCAGCGGCAGCGATTTGGATTCCTGGGTATTCCGCAGCCGCAGCTTCGCCACGATCAGGTCCTGGTCCTGCCACGGCAGGCGCTGGATGGATTCCAGCGTGTACGCAAAGCCTTTGGCCGACTGCGCGCCGTATTCCACGCCGATGGATGACTTGCGTTCCGTTTGGTACGGGATGGCAAAGTATGCAATCGGCAGGGTCAACGGCTCCTGAACCTCGGAGGTCGGCTCGCTGCCCGACTCACCCGGATTCGCGGGCGGTTTGGATGCGCCGGCCGTGCCTGATGCCCCGATCATTTGCAGCTTCAGCCGGTCCTGCTTGAGATCAAGCGGAAGCGTGATTTCCATCACCATCGTTTTCTCTTCCCCGGGGCGGAGCGTCAAGCCCGTTTTGCCGTCCGGCGTATAAGGATGGAAGGAGCCTTCGGACGCTTTAATCGCGAACTCGTAGGCCGGAACCTCCACCGATTTTTTTCCTTTGTTCTTGAAGGCCATCTCGATGGTCCATATGCCCTGTCCGCCGGAGGCACGCAGCGAAGACTGGCGGATTCTGACATCGACCGGAATCCCCCGGATGGTCAACTTCTTGGCTTCGCCCGCCTTGACGTCCCACTTCGGAGCAGTTGCAGCCGGCAGCTTGAATGAGGCGACAGGCAGTGACAGCTTCAGCGTGTCATCGTTTTCGGTCCATAAGAAACGCAGGCCGGCCGTCTTCAGGTAAGAGGGAACTTCCGTTATGTAGTAAACCAGTTTCTTTTCTTTCGGCTGGACTGGCACCCCCTCCGCCCCCGCCTCATGACGCAGAGGGAACGAGTTGCCGCTTGCCGTTACCAAATGCGGCTCGAATCCCCGATCGTTCCATACCTTGCCGCCATGATTGGTCATATACATCCCGACTTTGGCGATGACTTTGCCGTCGTACTTGATGATCTCCAGCGATTCCGCCTGTACGGTAACCGGCGTTCCGCCCAGCTTCAGCTTGGTGCTTGAGCCCGTTGGGACGGCAGCGGAATAATTGGCGGGCATTCTGTACGTTCCGACGCGCTGCAGGTAGCCTTTGACCTGCGGATTCCATACGTCCATGACCAGCTTCATGCCGGCCAAAGAGCTGCTGTCGGTCTTTGCATAGTAGGTGACGCTCACGCTTTGCCCGGGCTCTACCTTCTTCTTGGCCAGGTCCTTGGAAATGGGATTGGCCGCGCTCACGGAACCGCCGGGAAGGACCACCTTGGGAAAATAAGATACCAGGCGCGCTGCGCTCTTGCCCCCATTTTTATAAGTCAGGGTAAATACCGCCGCATGCGACCCGTTTTGCTGCCATACGTCGGCATGGTCGAGCTTCGCCGTGACGTTGCTGCCCAGCTTCACGCTCCAGGCCAAATTTGCATTTTTTTGCGCGGCCGACTTCGCGATCTGCGATGTCTCCGTCTTAGATGCAGCAGCTTCCACTTGCGGTGCCGCAGCCAGAATCGCAGCCATCAAAATGGCCGTCACTCTGAACTTTGTACTATTCATGTTACGACTCCTTTCTACCTCGATCTATCCCTTTCATGCTCCATCTATAAGTACAGATTTCTTCAAGGCTATATATATAACGACAACTTTCCCAGGAAAGTTTTTCATCATTTTCCATTGCGGCGAAACAACATTCTTTAGCCCTTAAATCGGCTCTCGCGGACTTTTCAAACATAAAAGTTGATTTAATCACCCAAAACGGTTTAATATATGTAGTGTAGCCGGATTACATATTCCATTGCTCCGGGATGATAAAGACTTCCTGATGAAGGAAGGCCTTTCATCATAACCAAAAACTAAATTTACAGGAGGTTTTTACTATGGCATTTCAATTACCAGCACTTCCTTACGCAAACGACGCGCTCGAGCCTCACATCGACGCACAAACGATGGAGATCCACCATGATCGCCACCATAATACCTACGTAACCAACCTGAACGCTGCTCTTGAGAACGCTCCTGAGCTTCAAGGCAAATCCCTTGAGGATCTGATCGGCAACCTTGATGCCGTACCGGAAAGCATCCGCACAGCGGTTCGCAACAACGGCGGCGGCCATGCTAACCACTCCCTGTTCTGGGAAGTAATCGGACCAAACGGCGGCGGACAACCAACCGGTGCTTTGGCTGATGCCATCAACAGCGAGCTCGGCGGCTTCGATAAATTCAAGGAAGATTTCGCCAAAGCGGCTACAACTCGTTTCGGCAGCGGCTGGGCTTGGCTCGTTGTTAAAGACGGCAAACTGGCAGTAACCAGCACTCCTAACCAAGACAGCCCGATCATGGAAGGTCAAACTCCTCTCCTCGGCCTGGACGTTTGGGAGCATGCTTACTACCTGAAATATCAAAACAAACGCCCGGACTACATCTCCGCATTCTGGAATGTAGTCAACTGGGAAGAAGTCGGCAAGCGTTACGACAACGCGAAGTAATATCGCCTGACTACAACCGATCTCATATCACAAAAAAGGCTGCTTTCCGCCGTAGACCCTGTCTATCGCGAAAGCAGCCTTTTCATATTCATAATTCCCCTAAGCATCGTTTGCCGCTGCCGCAGGGCCGGATTCATAGTAGCGCGCTTTAGACGGCGAGTAGATGACCGCCAGCAGCATGACCGAGGACAGTACCGCTGCGCCTGCCCCGATCAGGCATACGGCCTGCAGCGACGAGGCATCGGCGGCAAAACCGAGCAGGAGCGTGAAGAGAATCTGCAGCATCCCTTCCAGCAGTCGGGTCACGCTCGTAAAGCGTCCCATGAGGTCAACGGGTACCTGGTTTTGAAAAAAGGTGGTATAGCCCGCGTTGGCATACGAAGAGAAGAAACCAAACACGATAAAACCGATTACGGCCGTCATGAGACCCGATGCGGCATAGAAGATCATATAGCCGATGCTCGACAGGAGCATCCCTGCGCCGATAAACATACGCAGCGACAGCCTTTTAACGGATAAAGACGCAGCCATCGAGCCTGCCAGATACCCTGCTCCCGCAACGCTGACCAGCAATCCGTAATCCTCGTCGCCGAGGAGCAGCACCTGCTTAATGAACGTGGCCTCCTGGGAATCGAGCGCAAAACCGAGCAGCGTGGCGGATTGAAACAGCACGTATACGAGCATAAAATACTTCGCGGCCTTTCCGAAATCGATCACCGCGGCCCAGTCCCGCAGCAGCATCCTCATCGTCATGGCCTCCCGCTTGCTGCCTGCCGCCTCCTCTCCATCCACATCGGGAAGGAAGTAGATGACAAGCGCACAGATCAGGAAGGATACCGCATTGATGACGATGCTGACCCGAATATCCGTGTAAGCGATCAATAGGCCGGATATGGCGGGTCCAAGCAGCACCGCGCCGGAAGTCGTAAAGCTGGACCATGCGTTGAACCGCTTTCGTTCCTCAGCCGGAATCAGCTTCGTTACGTACGTCATGGACGTAGGCCCGAAGAAAGAGCCCGCCACGTTAATCAGAAACATGATGCCATAGATGCCCCACACCGAGGACATGAAGGGAATCAGGGCGATCAAAGCCCCCCGGATCACATCGGTGATGATCATCAGCCTGCGCTTGTTCGCCCTGTCGATGATGCTGCCCGCCCAGGAGTTGGTCAACAGGGTAGCGAGCGGCCGGATGATGAACAATCCGGCCACTGCCGCGGGAGACCCCGTCATGTGGAGCACGAGCAAATTGATGGCAACCAGATAGATCCAGTTCCCGAGATTGGAGATCCCGATGCCAAAAATGTACAACAACGCATTCTTCCAACTATGCAAAGGCTTCACGACTCCTTACAAACCTCTCCTGCATTACCTAATGAACAAGGCAAAAGCGGCTTCAAGATGAGAAATAGGCATTCAGAATCCGGATGAATACATTGGGAAATGCGTAGCGCTCCATATCCTGAACGTGAATCCACCGGAAATTCTCTTCGCCCGTCTCATATGCAGCCGCGCTTTCCGCTGCTTGCAGGGCTGCCGGCGGCACATCCTGCCACTTACAGCGGTATACGCCCATATTCCATTGAATATGGCTAAAGGTATGCTCCGCGTCCATCACATGGCCGATCGGCTGGACCGGGACCCCTTCTTCCAGCAAGGCATCGCGCAAGCGGACCATCGCCGTCTCCTCGGGCATTGCGGCCGGTACGCTGCTCCCATCGGCCGGTACGATCACATGCGGCAGCTCCCACATCCCGGCCAATAAACCGGCGGCTGGACGCTTGCGGATCAGGATCTTTCCTTCGTGCACGCCGGTACCCTCTACTATCGCGGTAAGACGGTATTCAGGACGCGGCGGCTTGGCCTTCGTTTTAATAGGAAGCGATTCCTCTTTGCCCTCCAGCCGGGCCGAACAATGCTCCATGACCGGACATACCAGGCATTTGGGCGACTTCGGCGTACAGATCAAGGCTCCCAGCTCCATCAGCGCCTGGGTGAAATCCGAGGCCCGTCCATCCGGAACCAGCGTCAGCACAAGCTCCTCCATCTTGGTACGGGTTTTCACTTTCATGATATCTTCCTCGATCAAAAAATAACGGGAAAGCACGCGCATCACGTTGCCGTCCACGGCCGCGGCCGGAATGTTGAACGCGATGCTGCGAATGGCGCCCGAGGTATAGGGACCTATCCCTTTCAGACCCGACACTTCGTCTTTGCCGCTGGGCATCACGCCATCGTACTGCTCGGTCACTTGTCTAGCGGCAGCCTGTAGGTTGCGTGCGCGGGAATAATAGCCCAGACCCTCCCAGCATTTCAATACATCGTCCTCCGGCGCGTCCGCAAGCGATTGGATCGTCGGAAACCGCTCGATAAACCGATGGAAATACGGGATCACCGTGTCTACCCGGGTCTGCTGCAGCATAATTTCAGATACCCATATATAATAAGGATCGCGATGCCTGCGCCATGGCAGATCCCGTTTATTGATTTCATACCAATCCAGCAGCTCTAGGCTGAAGTATCGTTTGTGTTCCGTGTTATGCATCTATACGTAATCTCCTCCGTCTTCCTTACTTGATCTTCTCCACCACGGCGAAAGCGGAAGCCAGCGTGGCCTGATGGGAAATCGTCAAATGAATCGCATAATGGGCGGGGCCCCCCAAGCCCAGACGGTCCCAGGCTTCCTTGGACAGACTGGCTTCCGGCCTGCCGAGAGCACCCGGCATTACTTCCATGTCATGGAATCCGATCAGGCGGCCGATTCCGCAGCCAAATGCCTTGGATATCGCCTCCTTGGCAGCAAAACGCCCGGCAACAAACTCCGTCCGTCTTGCCCCCTTCTTAGCGGCAACGGCCTGCTCTTGCTGCGTAAGCACGCGCTGCATGAACTTCTCTCCATGCGGGCCTGTCATCAACGTCTCCATTCGCTTCATGTCCAGCACATCATGCCCGATTCCGTAGATCACAATCGTCTGCTCCCCTTCGTTGATCCAGTCTTCCTGTTCCAAAAAATAAACACTCCTACTTATTGTAGCAGTCGATGTCCGCCAACGCGAGACTACGGTGTTACAACAGCATGAATTAATTACATTTGTTGTATTTCAAATTTTATCCATATAAACTGAACAAAACAGCATATAGATCGAAGGAGGAATCATGTTTTGGGTACATTAATTTATCACGTTGCCGTTTCGCTTGACTATTTTATCGCAGATCAGGCCATGATGGAGGGAAGAATCGATCAGACCCTTTTTTTATTCGATGGGGAACATGTTCCGGACTTTCTAGCGGAAATCCAGGACTATGAGGCGGTCCTCATGGGCGGAAAAACGTATGCGTTTGGTTTTAAGATGGGGGCTAAGCCGGGGGAGCCAGGTTACAAAGGTCTTAAGCATTATATATTCTCACGTTCGTTAGAATTCGAATCCAACGATGAGGTTGAATTGATCAAGGAGGACGCCACCCCCTTCATCCGTCATCTCAAAGAGCAGGCAGACGGCAAGCTGTGGCTGTGCGGCGGCGGAGAATTGGCAGGAAGCCTGCTCCAGCATAAACTAATCGATCAGCTGGTTTTAAAAATTAATCCAGTGATGGTTGGTGACGGTGTTCCGTTATTCGGGAGTGTAAAACCCAGGTTGAAGTTCGATTTGATCGATATGAAGCAATATGCCAACGGCGTTCTCAAACCGACCTACAACATAATATATACCTAGTCTCTCATAAAAAATATAAAGCCTTCCGGGGATGGATGATCCTCCGAAAGGCTTGTTTCGCTTGGGGTATGGTTATGTTAGATGCCTGGAATCGTATTGCGCTTGTGCGCCGTTTTGACGTAATAGCTCTCAAGCTTCTGCTGAACCTCGGGATTGATCGTTTTGCCTTCCAGATAGTCGCTGTTATCATCATAGCTGATTCCGAGCTCTTTCTCGTCCGTCTGTCCTTCCCAAAGTCCGGCAGAAGGCGCTTTGTCCAGAATCGATTGCGGTACCCCCAAATAGGATGCAAGCATGCGAACCTGACGCTTGTTCAGGGAACTCAGCGGCGTAATGTCCACTGCGCCGTCCCCCCACTTGGTATAGAAGCCGGTAATCGCCTCGGATGCATGGTCCGTGCCGACAACAATCAAATTCTGCTCGAATGCCAACGCATATTGTACCACCATACGCACTCTGGCCTTCACGTTGCCTTTGCCGGGGATACTCATATGTTGATGGACGCCGATATTCTTCAGGCCATGCTCCACTTCCAAAGCAACCTCGTTCACCGCCTCCTCGATATTGGTCTCGACGGTATATTTCAAATCGAAGGCCTTCGCCGTTGCGTAGCTGTCGGAAATATCGGCCTGTTCGCCGTATGGCTGGAACACCCCGAGCGTCTTGTATTCCTTGCCGTTCTCCTCCGTGAGCTCGTCTGTAGCCCGCTTGCACAGGCCGGCGGCCACGGCCGAATCGATCCCGCCGCTAATGGCGATCAGCAGTCCGGAAGTGCCGGAGTTCTTCACGTAGTTTTTCAGGAAATCCACGCGTTTGCGTACCTCTTCCTCCACGTTAATCGTAGGTTTGACACCCAGTTCAGCGATAATTTGTTCTTGCAGGCTCATGATAGATGACTCCTTTCAGTATGTTCTCTCTAACCTAAGTACTTCATTCATACAACAAAAGCCCCGCGGCTTCGGAATATGCCGAATGCTTCGGGGCCTATGTAACTGCCGAATTACTGGCAGTAGCGATTGAATGCGTCGGTCAAATCTGCGGCGATTTCCTCGGCGGAACGGTTCTCCACTTGATGACGCTCAATAAAGTGCACCAATTCCCCGTCCTTCAGCAGCGCAATCGATGGGGAGGATGGAGGATACGGAGCAAAATACTCACGGGCTTTCGCCGTTGCTTCCTTATCCTGTCCGGCGAACACGGTATACAAATGATCCGGCTTCACCTGGTTCTCAAGCGCAATGGCTACACCAGGACGTGCTTGCCCTGCTGCGCATCCGCATACGGAGTTTACAACGACCAGCGTTGTGCCTTTCGCCTCCGGAAGCACTTCTTCCACCTCTTCAGGTGTTGTGAGCTCCTTGATTCCCAAACTGGTCAGTTCATCCCGCATCGGTTGAACCATATCGCGCATATATCGGTCAAAAGACATACCCATAACTGCTTCACTCCTTATATAAACAAGATTGTTCGAATTATAACAGCTCATCGATATCTATATTATACAATCCTAAAGAGTGAAAGCAAGAAAATACAAAACGAGCAGCATCACAAAATGGGATACCGCCCGTCTTCTTGCTTCATTCATCATACTAGGTAGCAGGATAGTTTACCCCGTCCTTTTTCTTGTCAACGATGGGCTCGCCACGGCGATCTTTGTTTTCACGCTCCTGCCGCTCCTGTTGCTTGGAATCGTTCTTACTCATCCGAATCCCTCCTTTACCCTGAGCTCTGCCTTATGATGCGTAAATAACAGACCGTTTATTCGGAAGCGGCAGCGCTCTGGGATTCCGACAGGCCGTGCGGGTACGAGCGGACAGGAAAAGAAATGATGAACACCGTACCCTTGCCTAGGTGGGATTTTACGTCTATCGTTCCATGATGACGCTGTATAATGCTCATGCACAGGGCGAGTCCAAGCCCCGTCCCCTTGCTCTTCGTGGTAAAGAAAGGTTCAAACAAGCGCTCCAGCTCATTCTCCGGTATGCCGATTCCGGTATCTGCCACATACAGCTGGGCGAGGTCCCCTTCCAGCCGGGTTTCGATCGTCAGCGTCCCCTTGTCATCCATGGCCTCCATCCCATTGCGGCACAAGTTCAGAATGAGCTGCTTCATCTCCTTGGCATTCAGATACAGTTCGGGAATGCCGGTTCCCAGTTTCAGCTCGATGTTCTGTCCGCGCAAATTAGCGTCCGCCCACAAGAGCGGGCTGAGCTCATGGATAATGTCATGAAGGTGGCATTCTTCTTTCTCGGCTGCCCGGTTCTGGGCCAGGGACAAAAAGTCGCTGATGATGCCATTGGCCCGATCGAGCTCTTCCATGACGATCCGGTAATAATGATCCAGCGTATCCGGACTCTTCTCTTTCATAAGCTGCAGGAATCCGCGCACGACAGCCATCGGGTTGCGAATCTCGTGGGTGATGCTTGCCGCCATTTGGCCGACCAAGCTTAACCGTTCTACATTAATAAATTCCGTGCGGAGCTTCTCAAGCTCCGTAATGTCTTCCATAATGCCTACCGCACCCATGATGTCGCCGTTCCCATTATGTATAAGCGGATAAATGCCGGTAGAGTACACTCTAGTAGCGCTGCGCATAACTTCTCCGGTGCTTTCGACACCGTTTATGGCTCTCTGAAATCGGCTGCGCAGATGTTCCTTTTGAATCATGCCCTCCAACAAGTCGAACAACGGCCTGCCGATGACATCCTTGGTGGTCAGATTGGGAAACACGTTTCGAAAGCTGCGGATAAGCGGTTGATTAAAGGCGATGATATTGCCGCTGCGATCCACCGCAACCATCCCTAAAGGAATCATCTCCATCATTTTCGTTAATGAAGCAATCTCTCCGTCCTTCACGTCGTACTGGCCCGAAGCCAGACGCCCAGAGGTTAATTCGATCCAATACACGATCAGTCCCGAATAAAAAATGCCGATCAGCATATACAGAATGGTCACCAGAATCGTGTCCGGATTCAGATCGTCATTCCTAGCCTTTCCTTCCATCGCGTGGCAGGCTACAATAATCAGCATAGCCGGAACGAGCGCGCTCCAGAGCCAATAAATCTTTTCGGTCATGGAGCCTTTCTTGAAATTGGAGGATACCCTAGGTAATAGCGAGTATCCCAAGACAAGCAAATTCAGAACGAGGCCGGTCGTTGACCAGCCGTTAATCAGCCCATGGCTTATGACATAAATTACTGCAAGACATAGCCCTGAACTCCTGCTTCCATATAATATGCCTAAAAATAACGGGATCACGCCAAGATGGATCGGAACGTAATAATCGCTCATTGCAGAAATCAAGACGCACAATACAGTGCTGATTCCGCTGGCAATGACAATATGCTTGCGAAATCGAAGCAGATCATCCGGATTCTTCTTGTTCAGGCACTTTAGATGTCTGTCGAGGAGAAGCGGCAGATGAAAGATGAGTGTACCAGACAGCAAAACTTGCAGCAAAATATCTTTCCATAGGCTCAGCACAGTGATCCATCACCTCAATTGGACAACGCATCTAATATTTCTGATTAAAGCACAGGCGACATCATATTACAATATCTTGTAAATTCCTGCAGCGGCGACGGAGTCCTCCGTCTTATGTCCTATTCATGAGGTTTGGGATAATTCGTGAATATCCTATATAATAAGATCCATCTATTAATTGATATACCCCCAAAGGAGCTATGAGCAAACATGCTTGATTATGATATTATCGTCGTCGGCGGCGGACCTTCCGGATTGATGTCCTGCGTGGCTGCAGGGGAAAGAGGAGCTTCCGTTCTCTTGATCGACAAAGGGGACAAGCTGGGCCGAAAGCTTGGCATCTCGGGCGGCGGAAGATGCAATGTCACGAATGCCAAAGAACAGGATGAATTGATTGCCAACATCCCGGGGAACGGACGCTTTTTATACAGCGCTTTTCAGCATTGGAACAACAGGGATATCATGACCTTCTTCGAGGGGCTTGGCATCCGGTTGAAAGAGGAAGACAACGGGCGCATGTTCCCTGTTACGGACAAAGCCTCCAGCGTGGTGAATGCCCTGATCGGCAAAGTGAAGGAGCTCGGTACCGATATACGGACGAATAGCCCGGTGAACCGCGTTCTCTATGAGAACGGCCGGACGTCCGGGGTCGAGCTGAAATCCGGGGAAGTGATCCAATCTTCCTGCGTGATCATTGCCACCGGCGGGCAATCCGTGCCCCAGACCGGTTCGACGGGAGACGGTTACCCATGGGCTGAAGCCGCAGGCCATACGATAACGGAGCTGTATCCGACCGAAGTGCCTATCGTGTCTACCGAGCCTTTTATTGCCTCTAAAGAGCTGCAGGGCTTGTCACTGCGGGAGGTGGAGCTGTCCGTCTGGAATCCGAAAGGAAAAAAAGTGATTGCCCACCGGGGAGATATGCTGTTTACCCATTTCGGGGTGTCCGGACCGATCGCGCTTCGCTGCAGTCAGTTCATCCGCCAGGTGCAGCGGAAATTCGATGTCGTCAACGTGGACATGGCCATCGACATGTTCCCCGAGCGCTCTCAAACGGAGCTTGCGGCCGAGCTCAAAGGGCGATTGGAGGATGAGCCGCGAAAGAGCATCAAGAACGTGCTTAAGGGCATACTGCCGGAACGGATGATCCCGCTGCTGTTATCCAAATCGTCCATCGATAGCGACATGATCTGCAGCGGCATATCCAAAGCCGCGCAGGAAAACCTGGCCTCCGTTCTTAAAAAGTTCACGTTCCGCGCTTCAGGCACCCGTTCGCTGAAGGAGGCCTTCGTGACGGGCGGCGGCGTCAGCCTCAAGGAAATCCAGCCCAAAAGCATGGAATCGAAGCTGATGCCCGGCCTCTTCTTCTGCGGCGAGGTTATGGATATACATGGATACACCGGCGGCTACAACATCACGGCCGCCTTTGCGACCGGATATACGGCAGGCAAGCATGCCGCCGAGTCCGTATCGCACATAGCCGATTAAAAAAGCGCGCCGGAATGCCCTGTGTTATGGGATCATTCCGGCGCGCTTTGATTATTCCTGAGGTTGGCGTTTCTCCTCCTTGTATACCGGCCAAGACATGAGCGATGGCGCGACCATGAGAGCAAGCACGGTCAATGCAAGCACGGCGAGCCATCCCGTTACGCCCTGAAAAAGCGTTAATCCTGCCACGAGCGAATAAAGAAATGCGGGAACGGCGAGCAAAGCTCGTACCGCAACAATGCCGGCGGCTCGATGCTGTTGATTCGTAAACGGAAGCACATGCATGAATTCGGCTTTGGCAAACAACGCCCATCTTGTGTTCAGCCAATACGACATCATCAAGACAAGGGCAGCATAAACGATGATTTTGATGATCAGCGGCGGCAGCCAGACGGCCGGGATGCCGACCAGCGTAATCTGAACGTACAATAACAAGCTCTCAGGTTGGCGCAAAATCGCTTTAAGCCCCGCATCGGCGAGCCTTTTCTCTGCCGTGCCTTTGAACAATCGGCCGGACTTCCGCATAAACCAGGTTTTGCTTCGTATGCTGGGCGGTTTCCCGACGGCTTGAACCAGCAGCTTCTCCGTCAGCTGCACCCGAGTCTTTGCATCCTCGCGCGCATCGGCCAGGAAGGTCCCCTGCATGGCCAGACGCTTTCGGCTGAGAAAAAAAAGCAGCATGAGCAGAAGCAAGACCGCCGCCCATATAACAACATAGGAATGAAGCCAAAACGTAACAAGCAGCGTCAGCAATCCGAATGATAGCCAGCGTACAACATACGTCATCAGATGCTTCCGCCATCCTTTATAACGGGAACGGATCATGGCCGTCCATAGATTGGCGCACCAGGCGCAAACGACTGTAACTGCCAGTAATGTCATCAGGGCAGTTCCGGTAATTTCATGTTCCCTGACGAGAATCGGCAGCGCAAGCACCGAGATGATCAATCCCTTGATCGTTGAAACCGCATGACTGTACGCCATGCCTCCGATCATTAATCCCTTCATCCATTCCCGCTTCTGGCGAAGAAACAACGTGTCGGCCTCTTCAAAGAATAGCAGCACTCTGCCGGAAAACATGAAGAGCAGGATCCCTACCACCGCTTGCAGCGGCAGGAAGTGTACCCATCCGGGAAGCGGGCTCGTCCATAACTCGCGGTATAACCCGCCTCCCAAGAGAAGGCCCGGGACAATAATGTAGAGCATTACGACCCAGTCGACCACGGTCGCCAGATTGTCGCGCTGATTCTTCCAATGAGCGGTCACCCTTCGCCATAAGAGGGCGGCCGGATGTCTGAAGTGATGTGATCGTTCCATATCCATCATCCCCCTATGTCAGCGCATCGAAGCAGTCAAACAACGATGCGCCGGGAAGTTCAGCGGACTGCCGGATTTGGTCCAGCGTGCCCTCCGAGGCAATCCGCCCTCCGGATATGAGCACAAATCGATCGCAAATTTTTTCCGCGGTGTCCAGCACATGGGTAGACATCAATACACCTGCGCCACGGCGCCTCTCCTCGAGCAGCAAATTCAGGAAGTCGCGCGTTGCCCGGGGATCCAAACCGATAAACGGCTCGTCCACGATATAAACGTCGGGTTTGGAGAGAAAGCCGATCATCAGCATCATCTTCTGCTTCATTCCTTTGGAGAAGCCTCCCGGCAGTTCATGGCGTACCGACTCCATGCCGAACTGCCGAAGCAGTTGGGCGGCCTGCTCCTCAAATTGCTGATCGTCCATTCCAAAAGCAGCAGCTGCCAGATCCAAATGCTCCCACAGCGTCAAGTCCTCGTAAAACACGGGCTGCTCGGGAACGTAAGCATATCGCGGAGGGTTGCCCGCAATATAGACATCGGCTTTGCTATCTTTTAGAAGCCCCAGCACCGTCTTAATGGTCGTGCTCTTCCCCGCTCCGTTCGGTCCGATCAAACCCAGAAGCTCGCCGGGCACCACTTGAAACGATATATCCCGTATGCGCGGGCGGCTTGGCTCGTATCCTGCCTCCTGAATATCCACCTTCAGCACCGGTTCAGGCTCAAGTCCATTCTCTTGAATCTTATGCATCCTAACACCCCATCCGTTGTCTCTATTCCCAGTATTACGCAGCAGGGCAGGGATTCGTTGCATTTAGCGAAACATTCTTGCATTCTATCGTAGTCGTTTCAGTTTCAGTGACCCTATGGATACCTTTCCCTGCTGCAGCGGCATCATCCTTCCTTTCGATTCTGCCTTTGTACGGCAGCAGCGGTTTGAACCCAACGGAATCTGCGGTTTGTGCTTGTTTCATGTCCCCCACCCTTTTCTTCCCATTTGAATTTCATTATAGGATCGACGCACGGAGGGCGTATCGGGCTGGAGGCGTCGTGGCTGCCGGAGCCGGAGAATGAAAAATGTTTCGTCTGCATTGTGACAAATCACATGTTGCATTTGTATATTTCAGCGTAATCTTAGATTTGAAGTAATTCAGGACATGAGTCCATACCAAAGGCGGGAGAATGTATGAAGGTGTCACATGAACGCGATACACAGCTTGCGATGCACCTGTATCGGGTGTTTGCCAAGTCATTCAAGAGCGTCAACGAACATGTCGTGAATGGCAGTAAAATCGAAGGCTTTAATCCAACCTCTTTTGCCGTAATGGAAGTACTGTTCTATAAAGGCCGCCAGCCCATCCAGCAGATCGGGGCACAACTGCTCCTGCAGAGCGGAAACGTAACTTACGTGGTCGATAAGCTGGTTGAAAAAGGCTACGTGCGCCGCAGACCCTGTCCCGAGGACAGACGAGTGATCTATGCCGAGCTGACTCCGTCCGGAGAGCAATTGATGCAGAAGCTGTACCCGCTGCATGAACAACACATCCAGCATGCCTTGGGGGGATTGGACGAGGAAGAGAAGCGCCAGCTGATCGGACTGCTGGGCAAAATGGGAAAACATGCGGAACTGGTGCAGATCGTACGCCAGCAGGGCTGAAAAGCAAAGAGAAGAACCCTTCCTCCTTCTCGGGAACAGGGTTCTTCTTGCTCAATGTACTGGTTAGAAACGCTCAGTCTTTAAAGCCTTCCAAGGCAATGGTCGGCTTCCCGTCCGCCTGCCAGGCTCCCTTGTTGTATCCCGCATTGTAGCCCGGTGTGGCTTCAGGCTCCCAGTAGAACACACCCAGCCCGGTACCTCCCGCTAAGCCTCTCACGTTGGTCTTGATGCTCTGGATAAAGCTCTTGGCTGCCGCCGGCTGATTGTAATCCATGCCGATTTCGCTGATCATGATGCTTTTTCCATATCTGGCGGTCATGTCTTTGGCATTGGCTATCGTCTGATCGACCTTCGATGACCAATCGCCCGCTTCCGGGTACAGCGACATGCCGATAATATCGAAGTTCGCGCCGTTGCTGATCAAGCCGCCAATATTCCACTTGAACAATTCATTGTCGTAGCCATTCGATAAATGAACGATCGTCTTGGCCTGGCTGTTGACGGACTTCACCGCGTTATGCCCCGTATTGACGAGCCATGCGTAATTCTTCATGTTCACTGAGGCCTTGCCGTCCTCCCACAGCATTCCGTTGTTGGTTTCGTTGCCGACCTGTACCCAATCCGGAGTCACGCCTTTGTTCTTCATGGTGTTCATCACATAGACGGTATGGGAATAGACCGCATCCATCAGCTGCTGAAAAGAAAAATTACGCCAAGCATAGGGCTTGTTCTGCTGTCCCGGGTCCGCCCAAGAATCGCTGTAATGGAGCGTAAGCATAATGCTCATGCCTTTATTCTTGGCACGCTGGGCCAGATCGGCGGCTTTTTCCGCATTCAGATAACCGTTCAGTAATCATTCATGTTGGGATTGACCCAGACACGGATCCTTGCCGAATTGATCTGGTAATCGTTCTTCAGAATGTCCAGAATATCGCGCTGAACCCCTGTCTTGTCCTTCCACTTATACCCTTGAGCTTCCATACCGGGAACCCAGCTGATGTCCGCTCCTTTTGCAAAGGCAGGCGCCGCCTCGGCGGCGCCGTTACCCGAAAAGCCAAACGTTAACGCAAGCATTGACACGCAAAGAAACAACCTGCACCAAACTCCTTTCGCGACTCCAGTCATTACGATACCTCCTTGGTTTTTCGTTCACTGCGCAAGTGACACTCTAATTGTAAGCGTTTTCCATATGAAGCCACAGGGCATAATGCCAACATTTCCGGTTCTTTTCCAAGCAAAATGAACCCGGGCGCAAGGGCCGAAATGTCAGATCCGGTGCGGAAAGGATGCTCACATGGAATAGGCAAATGAGCGGCGCGGTGCATGATGAAGGGACAGGCATCGCACGAAGGCACCTGTCCCTGGAAGAGGCATGTTTTGAAACGAATCGGAACATGGAAGGCTGAGCCGGCTTACGCACTCGCCCCTTTTTTGATCACCTTCACTCCGTAAGGCGCCAACCCTAGCTCTGCCCCTAGGGCTTCGCCCGAGATTAAATCACGGTACTCGGCCCCGTCCAGCGTGACCCGCTTCGCTTCGCCAGAGAAGTTCATCACAAAAATGTAATCTGACTCTCCATCCGTACGAAGGGATGAGCTTACGCCCGAAGGCAGCTCCACCGGCAGCGCCCGGCGGACGCCTGTCTGTTCAACGAGCTTCCTGTAAAAATCGGAATGAAAAGGCTCCTTGTTCCGGGAGGCGATATAATAGGCTCGGCCCTTCCCAAGCTGATTGACCGTCAATGCTGGCCGTCCCGCATAGAAATCGGACCGGTAAACGGCCAGCGCCTCCGCCGTCTCCAGATGAATAAGGTCGCACAGCTCAACGGCTTCATAGGCTTTCGCCAAGCCAAGCCCCCCTGCGTCATTCGTTACGATCCCATTGACATCGTGATCATGGAGAGCATCGATTTCCTCCGACCATATGCCGAGCGTCTTACGCAGGGGACCCGGAAATCCGCCAAGGAAGCAAAGGTCAAACTCGTCGGCGATTCCCGACCAATACGTTGCAACAAACGTACCGCCCGCTTCCACAAATTGTTGAATCCGTTCGCCCACGCCTGGGCGCACCATATACAGCATGGGTGCGACCAAAAGTTTATATCCGGAGAAGTCCTGCTCCATATCGATGACATCGATCGGGACTCCCTGCTTCCATAAAGCACGGTAATGCTCCTGCACGGTCTCCTCATACTTGACTCCCTTGTTCCGCGGACCTTGCGCATCGTTGATGGCCCAGCGGTTCTCCCAATCAAAAATGACGGCCGCTTCCGCCGGAATGCCCGTGCCTACAACGGCATCCATCCTCTTGAGATAGTCCCCGACCTCAGCCACATCGCCGAACACCCGGGTGCGTTCATGACCGACATGATCAACGACGGCGCCGTGCAGCTTCTCGCTCGATCCCCTGCTCTTGCGCCATTGAAAATACTGCACCGTATCCGAACCATGGGCAACGGCTTGCATGGAAGACAGCAAATGCATACCCGGACGCTTCAGCTTGCTTACTGGCTGCCAGTTCGTCAGACTTGGCGTGCTCTCCATCAGCATCCAAGGCTGTCCGCCTTTGATCGAACGGATGATATCGTGCATCATGGCAACGCGGGCTGCCTGCACGGCCTCATCCCCGCCCTGGTCATGCCAGGTCGGATAGCTGTCCCACGACACCACGTCCAGCAGATCGGCAAATTTCCAATAATTCAGTCCTTCAAAATATTCCATCAGGTTGGTCGTAACCGGAAGGGATGGATTGACCCTGCGGAGAGGTTCTATTTCATGCCGGATGAAATCCGCCGTCTGATCGGTTACGAACCGTCTCCAATCCAGGTTCATTCCATGTACCTGCGTCTCCCCGTGTGGCGACGGAGATTCAACCTGGCTCCAATTCGTAATCGTATGACTCCAGAATGCGGTCCACCAGGCATGGTTGAGGTCATCTAGCGTGGCGTACTTCGCCTGCAGCCAAGACCGGAATGCGTCCTGACAGTAGTCGCAGTGGCAATCGCCGCCAAACTCGTTCGAGATATGCCAGCCGATCACGGCCGGATGGTTGCCGTACCGCTCCGCAAGCTTCCTGTTGATCGTATGGACCTTCTCCCGATAGACCGGCGAAGTATAACAGTGATTATGACGGAAGCCGTGCAGGTTACGGACGCGCCTCTCGCTTACGCGCAGCACCTCGGGATACTTCTCCGACATCCAGGCCGGTCTTGCGCCGCTTGGCGTAGCCAGAAAAGCATAAATGCCATTGGCGGCAAAGCGGTCCAATACGCCGTCAAGCCAATCGAAGGTGAATACCCCTTCCTCGGGCTCCAATGAAACCCATGAAAATATGCCGACGGACATCACGTTGCAATTCGCCAGCTTCATCAGCCGGATATCCTCTTCGAGCACTTCGGGATAACGGAGCCATTGCTCCGGATTATAATCGGCGCCATGCAGCATGTGCGGAACGCGCGAGCTAATCGGATTAAACGTTCGTTTCATAGTAAGTTAAACCTCCTGTTTCCTGATAGAATCGCATGTCTTATTCTTTGACAGAACCCAGCGTCATCCCTTTAACGAAAAAACGCTGCAAAAAAGGATAAACCAGCAGGATGGGCGCCGCGCCGATAAAGATCTGTGCGGCATTCACCGTCGTCTGGGACAACAGCTCCATCTCCTTCGGGCTCATGCTCATCGAGCTCATGTCCCGCTGGATAATGACCGTCTGCAGAAAGGTCGCCAGCGGGAAATCCTTGGCATTGTTCAGATACAGCAGCCCGTCAAACCATGAGTTCCAGTGGAATACCATGCTGAACAGCGCAATCGTGGCAATCGAGGGCAGCGAGATCGGCAAATAAATCTTAAACAGCGTTTTGAAATGTCCGGCTCCATCGATGAAAGCCGCTTCCTCCAGTTCTTTCGGAATTCCCCTGAAGAAGTTCAGCATCAGGATCACCAAAAAGGTATTCACCGTGCCGGGAATCACCAGCACCCAGAAGGAGTTAATCAGGCCCAGCTTCTGAATCACGATATAGAACGGCACCAGGCCGCCATTGAACACCATGCTGAACACAAACAGCCAGGAATAAACACTGCGGCTGCGGAAGACGCGGTTCTCTTTGGACAGCGGATATGCGGCCAGAAACGTCACGGCAAGCGTCAAAGCCGTTCCCAGTACGGTACGTGCAATCGAAATCCAGATCGAGTGTAGAAATGCCGGGTTATTGATCGTTTTCTTGTAAGCTTCCAGCGAAAAATCGACCGGCCATAATCCCACCAGACTGGCGTCGGCAGCGGCTTTGGAGCTGAACGAAATCGCCAGCACATGAAGCAGCGGTATGATGCAGAGAATGGCCAGCGCGACAAGCAAGCAGGTATTAAACACGTTAAATATGCGGTATTCCATCGTTTTATGGTACATGGCTCTCCCTCTTTCGCTCTGCTAGAATATACGGTAGCCCGCCCACTTGTAGGCCAGCCGATAGGATACGAGAATAAGGACCATGCTGATCACGGATTTGAACAAGCCGATGGCCGTTCCGAACCCCATCTCGCCATTCAGGATCGCTGTTCGGTATACAAAGGTATCGATGATATCGCCTTTCTCGTATACCAGCGGATTGTACAGGTTGAAGATTTGGTCAAACCCGGCATTCAGGATGTTGCCGAGCGCCAATGTCCCGACAACGATCGTGATGGGAATCATGGAAGGAATCGTGATATGAAGCGTTTGTTTCAGGCGTCCCGCTCCATCGATTTCCGCGGCTTCGTACAGGGTCGGGCTAACGCCGGCCAGTGCAGCCAGAAATACAATCGTATTGTAGCCAAACTCCTTCCAAACGTCGGATACGATCACCGTGAACCGGAACCAGTTATTGTCACCGAGAAAAAAGATCGGATCGATGCCGACAGCCCCCAGAATTCGGTTGACAAAGCCGTCCACGGCAAGCATTTCGATCAAAATTCCGCCCAGGATGACCCAGGACAAAAAGTGCGGCAAATACACCATCGTTTGGATGCTCCGCTGAAGCGCCGTTTTTCGGATTTCATTCAGCAGAATGGCAAACACGAACGGAATCAGCAGATTGAACACGATTTTCATCACCGCGATGACAAAGGTGTTCCATATGACCTGCATGCTGTCCTGCCTTTCAAACAAGTATCGGAAATTGTCCAAGCCCACCCATGCGGAGCCGCCAACGCCCTCCCACGGCTTATAGTCCTGAAAAGCCATAATGATGCCGCCCATCGGCAAATAACTGAACAAGAACAGACAGATAAGGGCCGGCAGCAGCATGACGTGGAAAGGCCATGTTTTTTTCATCCTCTTCATCCAAGATCCTCCTGTTAAATCAATCTACCTCTTGATTATAGGACCCGTCCCCTAGGGCGCAGTAGCCCACAAAACCAATATTCATGGCACGATAGCAATCAATTTGCAGCGTCTCTCATGGAACAAAAAGGACGGCCCTAGACAGGCCGCCCTTCATTACTCGGTAACCACAACTACTTCACGCTTTGATACCATTCGTTAACCTCTTTGGTGATCTGTTCCCCGCCTCCGGCTTTCCAAGTTTCCACAAACGTATCAAACGATTCAACGGGCTGTTTGCCATAAATGATCTCGTTCAGGGTTTGGTTCTCAATCTTGAGGAGATAGTCCCACTTCGATTTCATGGTGGCGGTTACAGGTCCCGTAAACATGTTCTTCTTGGAGATCTCCTCTTGGGAGAGCAGCACTTCCGCAGCGGCAGGCGTATCCTTGCCATAGTTGACCGCCACGTCCTTTTCGAGGCGGCTCTCCGGCTTCCCGCCTTTCGCCAGCTTCAGCAGCGCTTTCATCTGCTCGTCCGGAATGCGGGCACCGTCGCGGACCAGCAAGTAACGGACGACATTGACGTAACCGCCTTGGATCTGATCGTTGGGCACCATTTCGCCATTGGCATCGAGCTCGAAGTCGTAGCCCTCGAACAGCCCGTTGGCAAATTCGCCGCCTTCCTTGGATACGGCAAAGTTATCGAACAGGTAGTTTTGATACGTGAAGAAGGCTTCAGGATGCTCCATATCTTTATGGATCAGGGTAACGCCGTTCGTATACTGCGTTCCATGGCGCATCGCAATGCCGTCAGGGCCAGAGGGAATCTGCACAGGCTTCCAGACGGCTTCCGGCGCATTCTTCACGGTATCGATCAGCGGCCAGCCGCTCATCCAGTAAGGCCCCGGAATGATGCCGGCCGTTCCGGCTACAGCCGGCTCCGCGGTTTTGTTCTCATCCCACAGTGCGGCTTCCTTCGGAATGTATCCTTTATTCATCCACTCGTTCAGCTTCACCAAGCCCTGCTTCATGCCCGCATGGACCGAGCCGTATTCCAGGCTCCCGTCCTCAGCGACGTTCCACTGCTGCGGCAGCGTTCCATAAGCGCCGAATATCCACGACGGATCGCCCATCCAGGTGCTCATGGACGTTTTGAAGCCGATGCTCAGCGGCGTGACTTTATCTGGAGCAAGACCGGACGGGTTCTGGTTCTTGAAAGCATCCATCACCTGCTCAAGCTCATCCATCGTCTTCGGCGCGTTCATCCCCAGCTTGTCCAGCCAATCCTGCCGGATCCATAATACATAGTCGTGATTGTAGGCAAAATCCAGTACCGGAAGCCCCATTCGCTTACCGTCCCGGCTGTACTGATTCCACACATTGGGATCCAGATTCATCGCGTTCTTCCACGTTTCCGATGCATACTGGTCAAACAGCGTGCCGACCTCGGCAAACATGCCGGAATCGATCAAATCCTGGGCCAGCTGCTGATTTTCGGTGCCGAGCGTGACGATATCCGGCATCTCCTGACCGGAGGACATGGCCAGCCGCAGCTTGGTTGCAAAAGCGCCGTTGGTATCCGTAATGGACCACAGCGATTTGATGTTGATGCCAAACTTCTCCTTGGCCCACTTCGTAGCCACGTTGTTCTCGATCGTTTCTCCATTCTTGAATTGCAGCGTCGGATCGACGCCCCACACCGTCGTTATCGTAACTTCCGGATCGTATTTCTCTTTGTAGACGTTTTCAGTTTTGGATTCGGCCGGCTGCTGCGCCGCTTCCGGTTTCGGCTCGCCGCCGGAGCATCCGGCCAAGGATCCGGCCAGGAGCAAGGACGCGGCCAGGATCGGAAACCATTTCTTTCTTCTAGCGGTCATCGTTATATCCCCCTTCTACCACCTTATGGATTACATGTTTAATTATAGAGGGGCCGGCAGCCGCATCCTATGTCACGAATCGAAGATTTCTGCACCTTTAGCAACATCCTTGGTCTCTGTATTCGTTCGGGGTCATTCCGTAGTGCTTCCGGAACATCTTGCTGAAATACTGCGGATTCTGGTATCCGAGCTCAGCGGTAATTTCATAAATCTTCTTGTTCGTATGCTTCAGCAGATATAAAGCCCGCTCCATTCGCTTGCGGATGATATAATCGCCGAGTCCCTCTCCGGTTTCGCTCTTATAAATCTTGGATAAATATACCGGATGCAGGAATACCTTGTCCGCAATCGTCTTGACGGACAGGTCGTGACCCGAATCGGCAGTCACCATCTCCTGGACCTGTTTGATGATATGGCTCTTGCTCGTTGTCTCCTGTTCGGACGAGATATTCTGAAGTTTATTCAGCATATCAAGCGACCAGGAGCGCAGCTTGGCAGCCGACTGAACCACCTTCTGAATATATAAGGGGTCCCAGCCGGCCTGGTCCAGCTGATGAATGTAATGCCCCTGCTTGTGAGCAACGTACATATAGGCATTCGCAACCGATAAAAATATTTCATACAAAGCCGTCTGCCCAATGAATGCGGTTTCAACTTCTGTAAAGACTTGTTCTATTTTGTCCCGGGCGGCATCCCACTGCCTTGTTTCCAGCAGATGCAGCAGGCTGGGCGGCTTTGCAAACGCCTGGGTAACGTCCCATACAGGCTCATGCAGCCGGTCATCATGGTCCTCGGCGAACCGGACAGCTTCATGATCTCCGTTTCCCCAGAGGTAAAGCGAGCTTAATCCCGACCGGTAAACGGATCCCAGTTCCCCCGGAAAATCAAACGAGCCTGACACGAAAACTGAAATGCTTCCCTTCAAATAACTGCCCACATCCTGTTGAAACTGGGTTATGTACCGTTTCATTTCGCGGGAATCCGCGAATGCTTCCATATTTCCAGCGTTCGGCACTCTCTTGGGCTGAGCCAATAGAATCAAACAATGATGCGGCGTTTTGCAGGACCACACATGAAGTAGCTCGGCAAATACCTCCTCAGCAATGTTGCCGATGGCATATTCCATCAGGCCCATCGAATAGTCGTCCATTCCCGTAAACCTCTGCCCTAGCTGGATCAGCAGCATGATCGTCCGCTGGTCTGTTCGGAGCGGAATTTCATATTCATGAAGCTTATGATCAAGCGAATGTCGCGGCATCTCGCGTCCGAGCAATAGATCATGCATGAGGCTGTTTCGCAGAATGCCGAGATCCGATTTGCGGCTGTACATCAGCTGATGGTAGTGCCCGAGCTCCTTCCGCTCCTCCTTGATCGACGCCAAGGCGGAGCTCACGCTCCGCATGAATTCACCATCGTCCACCGGCTTCAAAATGTAATCGGATGCCTGCAGCCGAACCGCCTGCTTGGCATATTCAAAATCCGAATAACCCGTAAGTAAAATGCAGCGGATATGCGTCCAACGCTCGGTTATGGTCTCCATCAGCTCCAGACCGGTCATCACTGGCATCCGAACATCCGTAACCACCACATCGATGTCCTGCTCCTCCAGCAGGTCGATCGCCTCCAGGGCGGACGAAGCCTGATACACTTCTTCAATATCCAGCTCTCGCCATGGTATGGTCTGATATAAACTTTCCGTCACATAACTCTCGTCATCAACCAATAAGATATTCATCGACTCTGTGCCCCCTTCGCTGACTTTGATTGATTCTTCCCAAGCGTTCCGGCAATGGCCAGTAAAGTACAGCCCGTACGCCGCCTTGCGGAGATGCCGCAAACCGCAGGCCGGCTTCTTCGCCATAACGCAGCCGCATGCGCTGGTGAACATTCCAGACGCCGCAGCCCATCTCCTGATCCATCGGCCTGTTCAGCCGGGCCTCCAGCTCGGCCAGCTTCTGCCCGTTCATGCCGATCCCGTTATCATCCACTTGAATGCAGGCCAGACCGTTCACAATCCGGAAGGTTACCCTGATTTCACCGTCGCCCGAGTGAGGTTCAATGCCATGGAGCACGGCATTCTCCACCAAGGGCTGAATAACCAGCGGTGGGATCTCCATGCCTTCCGCTTCCTCCGTCAAATCGAGATGATATTGGAGACGCCTCATCCGCATCTGCTGGATTTCCAGATAATGCGTAACGAACTCCATCTCGTCCGATAAGGGAACCAGTTCTCGTTCCTGACGCGTGGTATAGCGGAAATACCGGGACAAGCTGTGCGACATCGCCACAACGGCTTCGTATTTCCGAAGCTTCGCCATGCTGGTAATAAACGAGAAGCAATTGTAGAAGAAATGGGGATTGATCTGGGACTGCAGCTGCTTCAGCTTCGCTTCCCTGACATGGATCTTCTCCATGTAAACATGCTCGAACAGCTCCTGAATCTGCTCCACCATCGAATTGAATCTCGTGGCCAGAAAACTGAACTCGTTACGGCCCGCTACCTTCATCCTCACCCCGTAATCTCCGGCTTGCAGCCTTCGGAACACATAAACCAGCTGCTTGATCGGAACCTGAACCTGGGAATACAGCAGGTATGCGGCGAGGCAGCTCATCAGGAGCAATGCGGCGATCGAAATATAAAAGAGCCTGTTCGACGTATGGATCGGCTTCATAATGTCCGATAGCGGAATATAGTCGATCAAATACCATCCGGTCGTTTCCGATAACGCAATGCTGACCGAATAGGTTTTGCCGTCCACTTCCTTCACGCGATTCTCCACGTCTTCGAGCGGCTCCCGATCCAGCTCCGCCATCATATGGTTAATCAGTTCCCGGTCCGCGGTACGGTTATAGATCACGCCCGAATCCGGTTTATAGTAGAACGGATCGCTCCTTCCGTCGCTCTTAAAGCGGTCCAGCATATCCTGGATGTTGGTGCTGTCGAATTCAACCTTGATCACGGTATTCGACTTGCGCGTATGATGCTGGGTGGAATACGGGGCCACCGAATACCAGACAAACAGGAAGCGCCGGTCGCTCCCCTCGTAATAAGGAGTGACCTGCCAGCCCGGCTTCACGTCCTCCGCAAGCTCCTCGGGCGAATAAAAACCGGCATCGCTTTCGGTGACCACCCGCCCGAGGGACGGAGAATAAATGGCCAAATGGCTGCGCCAGTTCGAAGAGCTCTCCTGAATGCTCAGCTTTGTCTGAATTTGCTTCACCAGGTTAATCGCGTCCAGGTTCAGATACTTATCCTGCAAATAGATATCCCGAAAGCTTGAGATGTCCGGGTCATGCAGGAGCAAATTCGGCCACGATGCCAAAATATCGATATTGGTATTCACCTGATTCTGAAAAAAGACAAGCTGGTTCGTATTCGATTGGCTGAGCTCCTTGCTGAGCACGTTCGTCGTGGTTTGGTTCGAATAGAAATAGAGGCCGACAATCGGAATCAACATCAGAAAAATGAACAGGACGATTTTTCGGAACAGATTAAATTTGGACATACATCGGCAGCCCCTTGGTTTATGTAGTGTGAGATATCATTTATAGCGAAATATGTTTATTATATCGGAGTTTGCCCTGTGCCGTGTAGGGCATAAAGACAAGATTTCGGGCACTTTCGAAGGGATTGCTACGACATTGGACGTTTGCGCAGCCCACATAGAGCGCAACCAACAAAAAACAGGATCACGGCCTCAAAGAGACCGTGGTCCTGTTAAATTTTTATTATGAAATATATGTCTTACATGAGTCCAGCGATCAATGGCCTGAAGGTTTTTCCTCTCCCGCCTCCGGTTCAGGGGGCGCATTGCGGAAGGCGGCCACGATCAACATACAGATCACCGCCATCACGGTCATTACCACGAACAGGGAATTGAGGCTTCCCTCCAGTATTCCGCTCAGCAGGCTGCCTGACCCTTCCGGCAATTCGGCCATTCCATGCGGGGAGAGCAACTTGTTAATGTCGTCGCTGGTAATGCCGGCCGCTTCCGGCTCAGCAGCAAGCCTGCCCGCGATTCCCGCATTGACCCATAATCCGAACACCGCTACGCCCACGGTTTGACCAAACGTCCGGATGAAGGAGTTCAGCGCCGTGGAAGCTCCGCGAACCTCATAGCCGACCGAGGATTGCGCAATGATCTGAAACAAGGTGGAGATGTAACCGAAGCCGACGCCATAAATGAACGTAAAGACCAGCAGCACGCCCAGCGCCGTATCCTTATGCATGAACGCCAATCCCACCGCTCCGATTATGAGGAGCACGACGCCGATCATCGCCGTTTTCCGGGAACCGGATTTAACGATCAGGCGACCGCTGATGATCGATCCGATCAGCCATCCGATCGACATCGGGGCCAGCGTCAAGCCCGACAAGGTGGCGTTGCCGCCACGAACGCCTTGGATCCACAGCGGCAAATACGTGGTCAACCCGATGATAAGCGCACTTACCAGAATATTGGCTACCGTCGATACCGTAATATCCCGGATCTTGAACAGATGGAGCGGCAGCATCGGCTCCTTCACCCTGCCCTCCACCACCAGGAACGCTGCGAGCAGCACCACGGAACCGATCAGCAGACCGAGCATGAACGGAGAAGTCCAGGAATAGCCCTCTCCGCCGCCTACCGCGAGCGCAAACAGCAGCGCCGTCATCCCCACGGTAAACAGGGCCGCTCCCCCGTAATCGATCGATACTTCGCGGGCGGTGCGCTCCTCTTTGAAATAACGGAAAATCAGCCATATCGATAACAGCCCGAACGGAACATTAAAAACAAAGATCCAGTGCCAGGACAAGTAATCCACGAAATACCCGCCAAGCAGCGGTCCGATCAGCGAGGAAATTCCCCAAACGGAGCTGATCATCCCCTGAATCTTCCCTCGTTCCTCCAGATTGTAAATGTCTCCGACAATCGTGAAGGTCACCGGAATCACCGCGCCGGCCCCGATCCCTTGGATTGCCCTGAAAATGATCAGCTGCGTCATGTTCTGCGACAGCCCGCACAGCAATGAGCCTACGAGAAAGATCAGCGAGCCGTATAAAAATACGGGCTTGCGTCCATATAAATCGCTTATTTTACCGAATATCGGCGTCGTAACGGCCATCGTCAGCAGATAGGCCGTAAAAATCCAGCTCATCAGGCTTACGCTGCCGAAGCTGCTGATAATGGCCGGACCCGCCGGGCCGACAACCGTTCCCTCGATCGCAGCCATAAAGGTGGATAACAGAATACCGACCAGGATATAACTGCGTTTGTCTTGTCTTAATACACCCACGTTCCTTCGTCCCCTTTACTCTAGACGGCCCCGGCATGACTCCTGTCCCTGCCGATCCTATTAGGATAAAACCGGGGCCAACAGCATAAAAGCGCCTCCCGATACCAGGAGCGCTTTCACATCATGTAACATTTCTATTATAAAGGTTACCGCGTTGGTTGCACAGACATTTTCCCGCTCCGTAGATGAATACGGGAAGTGGCATGCCGCTTCATGAGTTCGGGATCGTGCGTGATCATCAGGACGGCCGAGCCTCCCCCGATGACATAATGGCACAGCTCGGTTACTTTATCGATGGCGGCATAGTCCATTCCCGAGGTCGGCTCGTCCAGGATATACAGCGGTCTTTCCAGCATCAATTGGCTGATGATGCTTAAGAGACGCTTCTCGCCCTGACTAAGCAAATAAGGAGACATTTGAAGCCGATCCGTAAGTCCCGCCATCTCTAACAGAAACCTCGCCCGCTGCTGCTGGCCGGCCGTCAGCTCCGGTCGCTTCTTCACGGACATCCCGCCATGGAGGCTGTAGATCAGCTCCTCCCATACATTCGGGGCCGTAAACATATATTCCGGCTGCTGGAACACGTAGCCGATCAACTCGGCCCTGCGGTAGACGGCCATTCCCTTCGTATCCTCCCCTTGCCAGCGTATGCTGCCTGCCGGAGCCGGCAGCAGGCCCATGATCAGGCGGCTGAGCGTTGTTTTGCCCGACCCGTTCTCGCCGGTCAGGAGCACCCAGTCGCCGGGATCAATCTTCGCATCGATATCGCGCAGCGCCTCCCGGCCGCCGGGGTACGCAAACGTCAGCGAATCGATCCGGAGCAGCGGGGGGACGGCAGACAGCCTGGCGCCTTCCGCAGGTGGGACCGCCACAGGCGCGGAACCTGCAGGGACCGGCTTGCCCGCATGATGGGATACCGCCGCAGGCGCGGAACCCGCGGGGACCGGCAATTCCGCATGGCGCGCTGCCGGATGCGGGGGCATTGTTGCCGGGACAGGCTTGTCCCCGGCGGCGGCACCCGCTGCCTCGCCTGCGGGCCGAGGCAGCAAGCCCAGCTGCACCAGCTGCTCCCCGCAGCGGTGCAGCAGCTCCTCCGGCGGCCCGTCGATCACGACGGTCCCGCCGTCCAGGACGATGACGCGCCCCGCGGCGCGCGCGACATCGTCAAAGCGGCCGGACGCGGTGATCAGCGTCCGGCCCTCCGCCTGCAGCTTATGGCACAGCTGCAGGAAGTTCGCCTGCGCCGCGGCATCCAGGCTGGCGCAGGCGTCGTCGAAGACGAAGAGCCGCGGGCGCAGCGCCAGCACCGCGGCCAAGGCCGTGCGCTGCCGCTGTCCGCCAGACAGGCTGCGCACCGGATCGGTCCGGCGGTGAAGCAGCCCGACCGCCGCAAGGGACTGCACCACCCGCTCCTCGATTTCCGCGGGCGGAACCCGCATATTTTCAGGACCGAAGGCCGCTTCGTCCTCGACGATCCCTTGAACGAGCTGGGCATCCGGATCCTGAAACAGCACCCCGACCGCATCGGCTACGTCGGCTATCGGCGCCGCTGCAGGATCCATGCCGTCCAGCAGCACTTCCCCCGTTCTTGCGCCTCCGCCGCTCCGCGGAAGAAGGCCGCATAGCAGCTGGCACAGCGTCGACTTCCCGCTGCCGCTGGCACCAAGAATCGCGACCCAATCGTTCTCCGCTATGTCCAGATTCATATCGTGGATAACCGGACGTTCCTCTCCGTCATATAAAAATCCCAGTCCCCGGCATGACACCCTAGTTCCCGACATCGGGCTATCCCTTAACGGCGACGGCGAAACGGCGAAGCAGGCCCGTCTTCACTAACGCCTCTCCTAAAACCTTGGTTAACAGGCCGCAGAGGAGAACGCCGCTCAGAATACGCACCACCACCGCAATGCCAAGCACTTCGATCGGCCAGGACGTATACCCGAACATGTTGGCCGCGAACAGGAACCAGAGCGGTACCATCGCCCCGCCAACCAGCATTAGAGCGCCGGCGCTCCACTTTTTGTATCGGTAGATCGCGAAAATCGTCTCCGCCACGATCATGTAGCAGCCTGCGGCCACGAAACACGAAGCAATGCCGTATACCGTACCGGTCAGAGCCTGAATCGTGCCGCCGATGGCAAACGTGACAACCGCCGTTCCCGGTTTACGAATGATGTAGTAAGCCAAGAGTCCATAAACCATGTAGATTCCTGTCGTCGTCGAAGTGGCGATGGGTCCGCCCAGACTGTTCAACAGCTTGTTAACCGGCCCTATGTATACGGTGAGAACGGCATTAACGGCAGCAAGCATTGCCATCAGGATAATCTCCTGGGTCGTAAAAGCAAACCATTTTTTCTGTGTAGATGAATTCAAAGGTAGTCCTCCTTCATACCAGCCGCCGTCGGCGGCTGTGCTAGCGTTCGTCAACGCTTCTTTTCATATTTTGCACACTTCCGCTCATAACGTCAACCCATTTCTTGTTGATTTAGGTTAACAATTTAGGCAATCCACCACACGAAAACCGTTGCCAGTACATACATAACTGCCGATGCGACCGCCCATGAAGGAATGTTAACCTCTGTGCGATAGGTTCGGTCCGGGTATGCGCCAAAACCTTTGGATTCCATTGCGCCCGCCGTTTGCTGAACACGACGCAGCGCATTAAGCAGGACAGCCGAAACAAACTTCAATCCGTAGCCGATGCGGCTTCCGAGTCCCTTGGGCGGTCGATGGCCCCTTACCTGCTGGGCAGCCAGAATATGGGCACCCTCCTCCTCCAACAGCGGAATGAAGGTCAGCGCAGCGGATACGCCAAACGCGAACCGGTAAGGGATTCGAAGACGTCTGGTCAGCTCGGCAACCAATTCTCTCGGATCCGTCGTCAAGATATACGCCATCGAGGTCAGAAACAACGTAAACATCCGGAGCGACATGGCACCCGCGGCGTTCAGAGCCTCAACCGTCAGGGTGATGGGCCCCCACTGCAGCCATACGGTGTCCCCTTGGACCGTCAAGCTGGTCAGAATGAAGTAGGGTACCGCAACGATTGCAATGAGCCGGATCCCTCCCAACAGACGCTTGCAAGACACCCGGCCGGCGAATCGGGCTTGGCCGATGCATAACAGGAGAAACAATGCCTGTTGCCAGGCTTGGTCGAGCAGCATGGCGATTACCGCTGTACAGAACAGAATCACCAACTTGCTTAAAGGATCATATCGATGAAGAAGCGTGCCGCCCTTCTCATATTGAATCAGCATATTCCACCAACTGCCTCTCTTATAGCGTGTTCCAATCTCTTCTCAATCGCGAAAAAACGACGGCATCGACATAACCGCCGGACGTAAGGCGATAATCGCGAAGCACTCCTTCGCGCATATAACCGTTTATCGCAAACCATCGGCATGCACGCTCATTTCTCGAATCGACGAAAGCCTCGATTCGGTTTAGTCCCATGGACGCGTACCCGAAAGCCGCAACCAGCTCGGCTGCCTCGGTCATATAGCCCTTCCCCCAATAACGGCTTGCCAGCTCACACCCAAACTCGCCCTTGAACGCACCCTCCAGCTGCCAAATATTAAATCCGCAGCTGCCGATCAATTGGCCTGTTTCGGTGATCTCGATGCCCCAGCGAATGGCCTCGTCCTGCTCGGCAAGCCGTTGCAGCCACTCAATCAGTGCCTTTGCGTCCTCGGCTGAATCCATGACGGGCATATCCAGAAAGGCGGTTACGGCGGGATCGGACCAACAGCCCAGCATTGCTTCCGCATCCTCCGTCTCCATCCTTCGCAGCCGGATCCGCCGCCCCTTCATTTCCGGAATGATTCCTTCGCATCTGAACATGGTATTCCACCCCCTCGCAAAAAAACTGACTTGCATCGGCTGTTTCCGGTGATACTATGTGCGTGTATAAAAGAGTATAGCGAAAATCAATCCGTATCCTGGTCCCCCATCAACATCTTAGAGCTGGATGTATATATATTGATGGATTCGGGAGGCTTCCGTCAATATGCTTGTCACGGCTCCCTTGTACAGTGCGGAAGAAGGAGGAAGTCATCTGAGTATGTATATCGCGATTGTCTTGCTGTTCACCGTCGTTGTCATTGCCGCTGCCATTACGCAAATCGGATATCTGCAGATTACGCGGATGCGCGTAAAGAATGACCTCAAGCTGTTCACGGTGCTGGAAAAAGCCGGACTATACAGCAGAGAGAAATATGAATCGCTTCAAAAGAACGAGGTGGCGATCAACAGCTTTGACGGGTTGAAGCTGTGCGGCGCAGCCATTCTAAACAATCCCGGCTCCAAGCACTGGATGCTTCTTGCCCACGGCTATACAGGTTCGCGAGCCGTATCCACCCAATTCATTGATTTGTTTACGGAAGAGGGCTACAACGTGCTACTGATCGATCAGCGCCGGCATGGACGAAGCGAAGGTCGCTATACCACCTACGGTTATTATGAGAAACACGACGTGCAGGCGTGGGTGCGCTGGATTACCCGCAAATACGGCGAGGACGTGGCGATCGGGCTTCATGGACAATCGCTGGGAGGCGGAACCGTGCTGGAGTATTTATCCATTGCCGATCCGCAGGTCAAGCTTGTCATCGCGGATTGCCCGTATTCCGATTTGACGGATTTAATGCGGCATCAGCTCACGCGCATCAACAAAATCCCTTCCGTGCCGTTCCTGTCCTGGGTGAACGCCAGAATTCGGCGTAAAGCCGGGTTCAGCCTCGATCAGGTCAGCCCGATCCGTGCTGTTCGGAACAGCATGCTTCCGGTTATGTTCATCCATGGCACCAAGGATAATTACGTGCCTACCCGAATGAGCATCGAGATGTTCGAAGCCAAACCGGACCCGAAAAAACTTCTTCTTATCGAAGGCGCAATCCATGCGAACGCTTATCATGTGGATCCCGAGCAATATCGGGAAGGCGTGCACTCTTTCCTTCGCGAACATATAGATCAACCCGTCCAGGCACCGCTGCCGGAAGCTGCCCGCGCAGCGCAGCCGGAAGCAGCGCCAGCCCAAAACACCTTCCAATTGGAGCTGGACGGATCCCTTGAGACAGTATAGAACGGCCGCTCAAAAAGCCCCCGAACTGCACGCTGAATCCGCGTGAGTCGGGGGCTTTTTTCAATTGTTATGCTGTTATCTGCCCTACGCCATGGAATCGGCCTTTTTCGGGTTCACCGGTTTAAGCACTTCATCGCAAAGCTCCTTAAGCCTGATCTGGATTTCCTTGAACTCCTCGATCCCGGCTCCCGTGAGGCTGTACCCCTCACCGTGCGCCGTCAGGAAGTTCTCCTCGGTCAAGCGTTCGAGTTCATGCTTAACCTCCCGGTCGCCGACCTTATATCCATGACGCTCCAGCTCGGGCTGCATCTCGCTGATCGTAAGGTCCCGCTCATGGGCGTGATAGAGCATATGAATACCGATAAACAAATTCTGAACGTCTGCGCGCATTCGATCTTCTCTCCCTCCACCTGATTGAATTGATACCTGGTCATGTCATACATTACCCCTGCGACATGGTCAGGAATCAGCCGGATTCGCCGGAGCCTTTCTTCCCATGGCTTGTCCCTTGACGAATATCATATACTTATACTAAGGTGAATGAATCAACGAAAAATGAAGGAAGGGCGGATATCCAATGTTTCAAAACACACCCTATGAAGGCACTAGGAGCGAGCAGTACGCCCAGGTCCTGAATCAGTTGAAAGCACTTATCCACGATGAGCCGAATGCCATTGCCAACTTGTCCAATGCATCTGCGCTGCTCAAGCAGTTCCTGTCCGATACGAATTGGGTCGGCTTCTATCTTTATGATGGCAAAGAGCTGGTGCTCGGGCCATTCCAAGGACTGCCCGCCTGCATCCGGATTCCCATGAATCGCGGAGTTTGCGGAACCGCTGCGGCTAAACAGCAGACACTGCTTGTAGCCGACGTACATGAGTTCCCGGGGCACATTGCCTGCGATGCGGCTTCGAACAGCGAGATTGTGGTGCCCATGATGGTGGATGGCGCATTATATGGCGTTCTGGATATCGACAGTCCGCTCAAGAACCGCTTCGACCAAGAGGATCAAGCCTTTTTGGAGGAATTTGTCCATATATTGGAAGGCCAGCTCACATTATAATTCAGGATGATTTGACGTATTCTTCCGTACACTAACCAAGGATTGAAACCACAATTCTTAGGAGGAATACACGCCATGTATCCAATGAATAACAACAACTCGCAAATTTCGCAGCAAATTCGTCAGTGCGAGCAAATTCTTCAGCAGCTGACCCAGCAAACGCAGCAGGGTTCGGCTATGTACCAACAGCTGATGCAGCAAGAGCAGCAAAATGCGGCCCGACTCGAGGAAATCGCTCAGCGTGAGCGTCAAGCGGCGCAGATGATCCAAACTGCCCTTCAAGGACATCAACAGGCGATGCAGCAGTATCAGCAAATCTCCCAGATCGTTAAACAAGTGGAGTATTCCGTACAAGCCCACAATCAAACACAGCATATTCAGCCTTCTTACGGCCAACAAGGTTTTCCTAACGCACATCAAGGCCAAGGCTTCCAATAAGCATGCTAAGAGGGGTAACCCGCAGGTTCATAGAATCTGCGGGTTACCCCTTTTGTTTTATTTCTTCTCTTCGCTTACGCCGAATTCGATCTCGGCTTGTATCTTATAGCGCTTTGGCTCTTCCCCGTTCGAGCCGCTATGACTCGCGTCCTGCGACATGGTATCAATCACGAAATCCGCGGATCCGTAGACGACGTAGCGCCCGCCCGGAAAACCATCCTTCAGCGAATGGATGAAATCTTTGAATTTCTTGTCGTCCCTACTGTCGTATCCACCGCCGATTTTGTAATATTCGCGCAGCGGCTCGCCCTTTTTCAGCTTGGTTGTAATATAGGGCTCGTTCATGGCATAACTGATGTTGTAGTCTCTTGTGAGCTCTTTCATCGGGAAATAAAAAGCGGAGGCCGCATGGCCGATCGTAATCTCATCCTCTTCGCCGATATACTCCAGCTCCCCGTATACTTGAACTTGATCTCCCTGTTCATACTCTTCTTTCTCGCTAACGAGTCGATACACGAAGTCCCCGTCGGTCATTTCCGCCTGATTGCCCCTGGCAGCTTTATTCAATGAAGGTCCAGTCGGATCTGCCCCCTGCATCTCCTGCTTCGCGCAGCCCGTTAACATCAACACCAAGATAAACCCCATATAAAGGTATCTTCTCATCTTTTTTGTTCACCTCAACCTCCAGACGGATGGATTGTGAGCAATGTTGCATAGAAATGCAAAAAAGCCGCATCCAAAACTCCTCAGATTTGCGAAGTTTTGGATGCGGCTTATGGTTTGCTATATCCCGCAGCCTATGGCCGCAGTCTCGGACTGCACCCGAATGTTATGTCTCGTAAATGTTCTTTACCCGTCCCACTTGGCCGTCCTGAAGACGTACTTTAATGCCGTGCGGATGGTTAGGCGAATTGGTCAAAATATCTTTGACCACGCCGCGGGTTAATTTGCCCGTTCTCTGGTCCTGCTTCAGTACGATATCAACCTCAAGCCCCGGTTTGATATTGGAACGCTGCCCACCGTTCATCATCGTCCCTCCTGTTCCTATCTTCATGCTGTTGTCCCGTTCCTACTGTCCACCTTACTGAAATCGAAAGCGAAATGCAAATCGCATAACACAAAGGACTGCCCGTTAAAGATCGTTCAGATCTCCCAATCGGACAGTCCTTCTGTTTTCAGAATAAGCATGGATCAATCTTATCCATGGAATGATGCTTTATAGTACGCTTCCGCCGTGCACGAAGCGGTGTTTCCAAGAATCGCCGAAGTTACCTACGAGGACGCCGCCCGATTGTTTCGAGTACGTATGCAGCAGCTTGTTGTCCCCCAGATAGATCGCTACGTGCGTAATCCGCTGTTTGGACTTGTCCAATCCGGCATAAGCGGATGCCGATGAACCTCGGTAACTCATGAAGAATACCAGATCCCCGCGCTTTAATTGATTGACGTTGTAAACAGCCGTTCCTTTATCTTTGACGTACTGCCCTTGCTTCCGGGAATCGCTTGGCAGCGTAATGTTAGCGCCGTCCATGAATGCGCGGCGGACAAATGCCGAGCAGTCAAAGGTGCTCGTTGAATTGCGGTTAGAACCGAATTCGTACGGCGTGCCCAGATACTTCATGCCTGCACTGATTACTTTTTCAACGCTTGCGCTCGCAGAAGGCGCCGTGCTTCCCGAATTGCCGGAAGTGTTAGAAGATCCGCTGCTTTGGTTAATATATTTAGACGAAGCATATCCTTGCTTGCCGTCCGAAGTTTTGATCTTATACCAGCTTGAGCTTTTAGCCAGAATTTGAACGCGCTCACCCTTATGCACGCGGTCAACGACTTTACCCGAAGTCGAAGGCTTATTGCGCATGTACACATTCGAGCTTGCTACACCTTTGGTTGCAGACTGCACGCTGGCAGCAGACACTTCATTCACAGACCCATATCCGTAAGAACCAAGAACCGCTGCTGATAACAGCGCTCCGGCCATCAATTGTTTAAATCTTTTTTTCGAGAAAATAACGATCTCCCCCATCTCGTTTGATTGTGGAATGACGAAAATGTCATTTTCGTGATCCCGCAATCATTATAGACAGGCTGTGTCTCGGGACGCATGCTACCATCCTCACAAAAACACATGCCAACTATTGGTAAAGAGGGGGACTTTGGTCTCTTATTATACTTGAATTTAGTATAAATAGATTATTATAGCAAAAAAACATGCCAAAATAACCCAACCAGTCCGGCCTAAAGAAGTCCGGATTTCTTTGTTGGGTCTTTCTACTTACCATATATATGTATTTTTCCTTGCGATGGCTGCTTGAAAGATGACCTTTGGTTCCCTGCCACACTTTTAAAAAAAAGCCTGTGCAGACGGATCCCCCATCTGACAGACTCTAGTTTATCGTACCTTCTAAATTTCATTCCACTACAATATTGTAAACTTTTGACCCTATGGCCGCTTGGAATAGAGCGGATATCCAGGGTTTTCCGGTACGTCAATCAGGATGACCCTGACATTCTCTTGCGCCTTAAGGCTTATCGTCTCACCGAGCACCGTATCGATTACCATAAAGTCCCGATGATGAAACAGGAGGCTCTCCTCTTCCGTGCTAAAGCTGCCGGCTCCCCTTACGGCAAGCGCAGCCGCACGCCTGCCGATTTTCAGTTCATATCGTGCTTCGTGCCCGGCCAGAATTTGAATATCCAGCATCCTCACGTCCACGGACAGATCGGTTGGCGCGGAACCGCCGATCATCGTTTTGACCAATCCCCCCTGGATACGGGTTACCGGATAGGAGTCCGGACGATACTGACGACAGGCAGGGTTTTGCTTCAATGAATCGCGAAGATACGGCTCAAACCAAATCTGGAATCCTTCTGCATCCGGCCCGGTCAGAAGTTCCTCATGCGTAAGTCCGGAACCGGCCCTCATCAATTGCAGGCCTCCTGGCCCTATTATGCTGTGCGTACCATGCGAATCCTCATGGTCGCACTTTCCCTGAATCATATAAGTCACGATTTCAAAACCCTGATGGGGATGAGACGCGATATAACCTTCGACGGGCGAACGAAACCAGGACCAATAGAAAAGCGGCCCTACCCGGGTCACGGCTGACCCTTCGCCGGAGAAACCGATCGGCTTCAACTCCGTTATCCTTCCTCCATCGAGTGAGCCCTTGCCCTGATTCTCGGGTGGATATACATTTCCTATCATGTCCAGTCTCCTCCTTTCACCCATCCATGATGGATCTTGAACAGGTGCTGCATTGATTATCTTGGCTTTAAGATAGTATCAACGATAACCGAACAGATATCAACATCCTTAAATTCCCTGATTTGAGAATGCATATTTGCGAATCATTTTTCAGTTTATTTTCAGTTCGCGTTCAGATTTCATTCAGCTACTGCACGTATGATAAAGTTGAAGGAATGAAAGAAGAGGAGTTTTGTGTCATGGGATCCATGCATCGTATTCGCGTTTTGCTTGTGGATGACGAGCCGCATATACTGCAATTTCTGGAGCTTGGTCTCCATAATGAAGGGTTTGAGGTGCGCACGGCCTCCGATGGGGAATGTGCGTTAAGGGAAGCAGCCAGCTTCGAGCCGCATGTCATCGTTCTGGATGTGATGATGCCGGGAATGGACGGTCTTGCGGTGTGCAGACGTTTGAAGGAGGAAGGCAGGGATATTGCGGTCATTATGCTTACCGCGAAGGATGAGATCGATGACCGTGTAACAGGCCTTATGACCGGAGCGGACGACTACATGGCCAAACCCTTCAGTTTCGAAGAGCTGCTGGCCCGCATTCAAGCTCGGCTCCGCAATCAGTTCCCGAGCCTGCTGGGCGAAATCCGGCTTGGGCCATTCACCATCGATGACCGCAAGAAAGAAATTTCATACCTGGGGGAAGCCTTGGAGCTTTCCCCTACGGAATATAAACTGCTCAAACTGCTTGTGACCAAACACGGCAGCGTTCTGAGCAAATCGAACATATTGAATATTGTGTGGGACTATGACTTTGGGGGAGAGGATAACATCGTGGAGGTCTATATCCGATCCCTGCGAGAGAAGCTCGGAGACAAGGAGCATCGGGTCATTCGCACGCTTCGCGGAGCCGGCTACCGGGTGGATTTGCCATGAGTTTTCGAAACCGTATACGCGCATCTCGGCCAACGTCTCTGCGCACGCAGCTCCTGTCGCGTTCCCTTCTCGTCTTGGCGCTTCTGCTCGTGCTGATCGGAGCGCTGCAATATGTACTGATGAAAAACGCCCTGTTCCGCAATCAGGCCGAGGCGCTTTCGCTTCAGGTCCGCTCTATCCCCGTGGAGATGTGGGAGCCTGATCGCGTGCCGCATAACCGGCCTTCTGTTCCGAATAACGACGCCCATGCGGGCATGCCCCGCCAGGAGAATAGACCTTTGCTCTTTCTGCCGAATATGTCGCTTGCCAAGATCGCAACGAACGGAAGCTACACCGACCTGGCCAGTGACAACGGTCTGTCCGCGCCGCAGCTGGCAGCAGAGGCTTATACCTCGATTCTGGAGCAATTCAAAGAGCGTCGGCCCGTTCCGTACGAAGTGATTGACGATGCCCAAGGCACCGAGCAGATCGTTGTCTTTCGCCCTTACGGCAGCCCTAACAGCCCTTCCGGTATACTGCAGCTTGGAATGGATACGCAGCCGCTCCATGCCGTTCTGCTGCGGCAGCTGCTGATATTTGCCGTGCTGGCTTTGCTTGCCATGGCTGGCGGGATCGCATTGTACCTGCCTTTGCTGCGCAGGACGCTTAACCCGCTAAGCCGAATGGTCGAAACAGTGGAACGAACGGATGCCGGAAACTTGGCGGAGCGATTTCCGGCCATGCAGGGTCAGCAGGAGATTGACCGCTTGGCCCAATCGTTTAACGGCATGCTGAAAAGGCTTGAGGGAGCGTTTGAAGCGGAACGCGAGGCGAAAGAGCAGATGCGGAGGTTTATTGCCGATGCTTCCCATGAGCTGCGCACGCCGCTTACTTCGATTCACGGCTTTCTGGAGGTGCTTGGCCGCGGCGCCGCCGACAACAAGGAGCAGCTCCATGCAGCACTGTCCAGCATGCACGGCGAATCGAAGCGCATGAAGAAATTGGTCGAGGATTTGCTTCTGTTGGCCAAACTTGACCGTAAGCCGGAGCTTCATCTGCAGGATACCCGGCTGGATCGGCTGCTGCTTGAGATGGAGCCCCATCTTAGGATGCTGGCTCAAGGCAGAAACGTAACGATTCAAGCGGCAGACGTGCTGTGCCGGTGTGACTCCGACAAGATCAAGCAGGTCATCTATAACCTGTTTCATAATGCGGTACAGCATACCGATTCCGACACAGGGCGGATTACCGTTACGGTGGATAAAACCAAGGACCATGCCGTACTGCTGGTCAGCGACAATGGAGCCGGGATTTCGAAGGAGCATCTGCCCCATCTGTTCGAGCGGTTCTACCGCATCGATGAATCCCGGACCCGGCAGCACGGCGGTGCAGGTCTTGGACTGTCCATCACCCAGTCCATCATGAACGCGCATGGAGGCCAAATGAGCGTGGACAGCACGGTTAACCAAGGAACGGTTTTTCGTGCGGAGTGGCCGGGCATCATTCCTTAGCCTGAAATACTCCTTCATGAACCAGTTCATTCAAGGATCGTCGGTCCGTAGGGACCTCCCGTTCCTGCAGCGTCTCCGGAAGCGCCGATTTATCCCCGCGGTATCCAAGCGTTATGACCGCGTGCAAATCATATTCTTCCGGGATATGCAGGGCTTCGCGGGCAAGCTCATGGTCGAAGCCGCCAATCGCGCGGGTATTCAGCCCAAGCAAAGCAGCCTGCGAAGCGATTGTTCCCCAAGCAGCCCCCGCATCAAACGCGTGGCTTCCGCTCGGTTCCCCATTGGCATTCAGCGTGTAGGAAACGAGGAGGACAAGTGCCGGCGCTCGATCGCTCCACACGCGGTTTCCGGGACGGATAAAAGACCGGAATCGCTCCCGCTCCTCCTCTGTTCGGGCAACGATAAACCGCCACGGCTGCCCGTTGCCCGAGGAGGGTGCCCACCGGGCCGCCTCCAAGACGGTATACAGCACGTCCTCTTCGACCAGACGGGGGTCAAAGGCCCTCGAAGACCATCGATTCACAAAATGGGCATGCACCGGATATTCGGGACGGCGCGTTTGTTCCGCCACCGTCCGCTTCGACAGGGCTGATACGATTACGGTTGGATCAGGTCTGGTCATACGATCATCTCTCCTTACCCTTTGCGGGTTATTGTAATACGGCTTGGCCTGAGCTTGGTTAAGGCTTGATCAGCCAATCGTCCAAAACAAAATCGGTTTCCGCCAGCTTCTCTTCGATCAGAAAGGCCTTCGTTCCTTCCAGCAGCTGCAGCCCTTGTTCGGTAAAAGGAACCTCTTTGATCAGCTCGATCGGACTAACCTTCTTCACGTACTCCACCTTCGTGCTCTGCAATTCGGCCAGAAACGCATAGTACTCCTCCTCATGCTGCTTTAAATCCTCTAGCGCCTTGGAACGGGCTTCATTCCACGCCTTGGCGAAATCCGGATATTTCGCCAGATAATCCTCCGACACCACGGTTATGCTGGTTCCATACAGCTCGGGATGCTTGGTGGCATCGTCCAGCAGCGTATAGCCTTCATCGATTTGTTTGAGCGTATAGACGCCGGTATTGGTCATCGCGTCGATTTCCCCGCGGGCCAGGGCAGCCTCCGCATCCACGCGAAGCAGGTGGATGACCTTCACATCCTCAGCCAGCCCCTCTTTCTTCAAAAGACCGGCCAAGTATCGGTGGTGGAAGGAGCCTTTTTGAGTGGCTACCGTTTTTCCCTTTAACTCTTCCAGGGAAGCCGGGCCTCCCTTCTTCGCCACGAGGTACCCGATGCTGTCGGTCGAGCCTTGGGTAATCACCTTGGTCTTCGCTCCCGTTGAGCGTGACAGGATGGCCGGCGTATCGCCCAAGCTGCCAAAGTCCAGGCGGCCGCTGATCAGCGATTCGCTCAAATCCGGACCGTTCGGAAAGGCGGTCAGGTTTACCGTTTCAATCCCGTGCTTCTTGAGCTCTTCCTGAATAATGCCCTTATGGAACCCCCAGCCCTCGGCGCCTCCAGGCACATTCAGGGCATTGGTTCCTATATATCCGTAATTGAGCGTCTTCGGCACGCCGGAGCTTGATGCCTTCGTTATTTGATCTTTGGTCCCGCAGCCCTGCGAAAAAGCAAGCGCCGCCGCCACCAGCGTCAATAAAATCGCGTATCGCTTTCGTTTGTGTTTTTTAACGTTTCGATTCTCCATTCGATTTCTCTCCCCTCACAGATCCCATCTCGATATGACATTGCCTCGCTTTCGCTTCTTACGCCTCTTGCTTCTTACGGGGCTTCATGGAATCCCCGGCAAATCCTGGCCTCAACGAGCCCGAAGATCATGCTTCCCATGCAGACGGGAAGAGTGGAGCTGCCTGAAAAAGGGGCGGACGGACGGTTAAGGGACCGATCGCTTCGCGAGCTGAGCCAGAAACGCATGGCTGGATATGGACGTTCGGCCGGGTCCCCATCCCACCTTCTCGCGGTAGCCCCCCAACAGCTCGGCCTGCTCCAGCTCCGCCTCGCTTAGCCCGCTGAGCCGGTCGGGATGAGGAGCGACGTACATCGCGTCCGCCGGACAATAGAGCTCACACATGAAACAGGTTTGGCAATCGTTCTGGCGCGCAATGACAGGCACATCGTTATCGACTTTATCAAATACGTTGGTCGGACATACGGAGACGCACAGATTGCACTGCACGCATCTGGCATCGCTGATCAGCTCAATCAAAGGGAAACCGCCTCCTCGCTCACGCTCTGCGCCCGGACGCTGATTACATCCAACCCGGATGTAATCAGGCGGTAATGCTGCGTCTCGTCCAGCTCCGGATAATCAACCCGCTTATGCATTCCCCGCGTTTCCGTCCTGGCCTGCGCAGAGCGGTACATCCAGCGGGCCGTTGCAGCCATGGCCGCTGCCTCGCGTTTCTTCACCGCCTGATAATCAAGATGGATGGGTTCCTGCCGGATCGATTTCCATACGCCGTCGAGCCGTTGCAACGAATTCCGAAGTCCCTCATCCGTACGGAACAGGTTCCGGTCATAAGGCATGACCTCTTCCTGCACCGCCCGAATGTATTCCTCCGCGGCAATGGGCGGCTTTTCCTGCAGCGAGCCGAAGGTACCGGAAGATACGATCGGAGCCGAAGACAATCCGTGCACCTCGCGTCTAGCGGCATGCCGTCCCAGCGATTGGGCATAGTCCGCCGCGCCTTCGCCCGCAAAGCTGCCGGAAGACATCGCCCAGGCGGCATTGTGGCTGCCGCCTCCGGTAAATCCCCCGCAGATCAGCTCCCGCGTTGCGGCGTCTCCCGCGGCATACAAGCCGGGGACCTTCGTGGCGCACGTTTCGTCCACGATATGAATGCCCCCGGTCCCGCGCACCGTCCCTTCGAGCCGAAGCGTGACCGGGAACATATCCTTGAACGGGTCGATGCCCATGCGGTCAAACGGCAGGAAAAAATTCGTCTGCCCCACCCGGAGCAGCGGCTGCAGATCGGCGGGTGCCTGATCCAATCGGGCATATACCTGACGGTTCTCCAGCAGTTTTTTGGCAATGACGGAACGTCCCTTGGTCGAGCCCGCCCCCTCTACCACCGTGCCGTCCTCGTAGTAAAAGCTTGCATAACGGTAATACGCCGTTTTGGTCACCGAGGAGAACGTTGGCGATATGGCATAGGCGTTGGAGAACTCCATGCCCGACATTTCGGCCCCGGCCTCGGCTGCCATCAGATAGCCGTCACCGGTCAACACATTGCATCCCAGCGCTTTGCTCAGGAAGGCGCAGCCGCCGGTTGCGATAACAACGGCACCCGCCGTGACTCTCCAGGGATCGCCGCCCTGCGTGCTTACGCCAGCGGCGCCCCCCACTCCGTGTTTATCCGCCAGAAGTTCCAGCGCAGGGCTGTGGTCGAGTATTTTGACGCCGGCTCTTTTCACCAGCTTGCGCATGAGACGCATATACTCCGGTCCCTGCAAGCCGCGCCGGAATATCCCGCCATCCGGGTCGACCGGGAACGAATACCCCCAGCCGCCCAGGCGGTTCATATTCTCGTAGGTTTGATCCAGGACCCGATCCATCCACTCATTCTCGGCTAAGCGTCCGCCCATAAAATACCGGCTCATCTTCGCTTCCTGGCGCTGCCGCCCTTCAGGCTCCACGTACCATACGCCTGTGCCCGACGGCGCCGTTGCCCCGCTTGATCCGCAGAACCCTTTATCCGCCAGCACGACTTTGCTGCCTTTCGCCGCAGCCGTTAAAGCCGCCCAGGCTCCGGCCGGGCCACCGCCAATGACCAGCACATCCGCTTCCAACCGAAGCGTGCTGCCTTGAATACGTGAACTCATGCGTGTTCCCCTCCTAATCATCATTGTCCTCTGTTCTCTCATTCACGAAGCCTGATCATCCCTTGTAGCTATCCCGCCACTTCAGCAAGCGGCGCTCCAGAGAGCGGACGAACAGATCCACCATCATGCCGACGACGGCAAAAACCAATACACCCACAAAAATTTGCTCCGTTAACGAGGATTGCTTGGCAAGATTGATGAGAAACCCGACCCCCGACTGCGAACCGATCAGCTCCGCAACGACGAGCCCGAGCCAGGATACCGCCAGCGATAAGCGGAGTCCCATTAACAGGTTAGGCAGCGAAGACGGGATGATCAGCTTGATCATCTGCTGAACCCGGCTGTACTGCAGCACCCTGGATACCTCGAACAGCTTTTTGTCGACGCTCCGGATGCCGAGAAACGTATTGACGTACAGCGGAAAAAAAGCTCCCTTCGCAATGATCAGCACCTTCGACGTTTCTCCGAATCCGAACCACAAAATAATAAGCGGGGCGATCGCCAAATGCGGGATCATCCGCAGCATCTGCACCGTCGGATCCAGGAATATTTCCGACTTGCGCGAGAAGCCCGTCAGCAAGCCGAATATCAAGCCCAGGCTGCCTCCCAGAGCGAAGCCCGCAGCGGCGCGGCCGATGCTTATGCCCAGATGGGTCGCCATCTTGCCTGAGGCAATCAGATTCCAGAGGGATTCGAAAATCGCCGCCGGCGTCGGCAGGAAGAATGCATCGATCCAGCCAAGATTGCCTGCCAGCTGCCATATGGCCAGCACCAGAACCGGAAGGGCCGATCCGAGCGCAATGGCCCGTAGGAAGGCTGCACGCCGGCGATTGGAGCGCGCGGCAGCAGGATTGGGCGGCTGCGATACAGCGGGTGACTGCCCCGCCGCAGGCAGCGCAAGTTCGTTCACGTTTTTCATCGTGTCTCCTCCTCTCTCTTGGAATCAGAAGCCGTGCTTTAGCCCTCATAGCTGTCGTTCCATTTCAGCAGCCTACGCTCCACCAGCCTAACCGCGGCGTCTGCTGCTTTGCCGATGACGGCAAACAGGACGATGCACACGAACACGGTTGCGGTTTTGCTGAACTGTCTGGCATCCGTCATCAAATAGCCGATGCCGGACGTGGAGCCCATGATCTCGGCAACGACCAGCCCGAGCCAGGCCAGCCCGAGGGACAGCCGGATCCCGAGGAAGATATGCGGCAGGGAGGACGGAATGACCAGCCTGAAGATTTGCTGGATACGCGTGAAACCCAGAACCCTTGTTACTTCGAACCATTTGTTATCCACGCCGCGGATGCCCAGATAGGTTTGGATATAGAGCGGAAAGAAAGCCCCTTTGGCGATCAGCAGTATTTTGGACGACTCCCCGATTCCGAACCAAAGCACGAACAGCGGCGCAACCGCTAAATGCGGGATCATGCGGACCATCTGGATGGATGGATCGAGCACACGCTCGGATATGCGGAATACCCCGACCAGAATACCGAAGGCTAGGCCGAGAGCCCCTCCAAGGGCGAAACCCGCTGCGGCACGAACCAAACTGATCCGGACATGACCGCCAAGGTCACCCGAGCCCGCCAAGTGGGCAAAAGCCTCCGTAATGCGAAGCGGCGTCGGGAAGAGCAGCTCCGAGATGTAACCAAGGTCGCCGAGCACCTGCCATAAAACCAGCAGCGATACGGGAAGAACCGCGCCTGCAGCCAAGGTGCCCAGCGACTTCCTCCATATCCCGGCACCTGATTCGCCGGGGGAGACCCTCTGCCGCTGCTTGGCGGCGGGCTCCGGTACCAGCGACTCGCTGCCGTGGACCGGAGCCGGAGGGTCCTGCCGGTACAATCCTGCATGGTCACTCATCGCGATCACGCTCCGGCACGGCAAACGCCAATCTTTCATCAACTAACATGAACATCAGCCAAACCCGTTTCATAAGGGCACCTCTCTCCTCGAATACAAAAAGAGACATTCTTCGAAAAACCGAAGGAATGTCTCCATTTGAATGGTTGACAGTATGAATGCTATTGGTTTAGTTCTGCTTTAACCTCGCCGGGGGAGAATCCGATCGATAAACGGGGTCTCGTCGATCTCTGCAAGCCGGGTCCGCCCGCGTCCCCAGCCGACCGTCTCCCTCCAGCTTCCCATGATCCCTACCGCGATCAGCTCTTCTTCCGTCACCTTCTGCTCCATATCCGCAAAGGGAGAAACATACAGAGCATCGGCAGGACAATAAGCCTCGCATATAAAGCAGGTCTGGCAATCCTCCTGACGGGCAATGACCGGAAGCCCCGTCTCCGTCCGGTCGAATACATTGGTCGGACAGACCTTGACGCACAGGCCGCACTCGATGCACCGCTGCTGACTGACAACCTCGATCATGAGCCTTCCACCTCCCCGGCCGCTGCCGCGATCCAGGCAGCAGCCCCCACGGCTTCACTGCTCCTATTGCCTGAACCGCCATAGTGTCGGCAAGCGTCCATGGTACCTCGGCCTGCCTGCCGGGGCGGCCGCCCCTCAGGATATACCTGGATATGATCGATCCCACTCACGGTCAGACGATGCTGCTGGTCCGGATTCGGATCCGGGTATTCCAGAAGGGTATGCATCCCTCTGGTTTCCCGCCGGGTCAGCGCAGCCGCATACATCCATCTTGCCGTTGCCGCCATGGCCGCCGCTTCCCTTGCCTTGATCCGCTCGCGCGAACCCCCGGTTATCTTCGCGTACACTTCCGGCCATAGCCCGTTCAGCCGTTCGAGCGATTGCTGCAGGACCGGTTCGCTGCGAAAATAATTGATATCCAGCGGAAACACCTCCCGCTGTACCGATTGAATCAGGTTGAATGCATCCATTCCCTGCCCATGTGCTGCGGATGGATGGGACATTCCGGCCCGCCCCGCACCTTGCAGGCGACGGCCGTCCGCGGAAGAACGCGTACTCAGCGCATGCTTCGCCGCCGATTCGCCAGCCCACGTTCCCGAGCAAATCGCCCAAGAGGCATTAAAAGCCCCTCCGCCCGACTTGGCACCGGTCACCCGCTCCCGGGTTGCAGCATCGCCGGCGGCGTACAGACCCGGTACCGTCGTCGCGCAATCTTCGCCGGTGATCCGGATGCCTCCGGTTCCGCGGACCGTCCCTTCATAGCGGAGGGTCAAGGGAAAACGCTCCTTGAACGGATCGATTCCCGCCCGATCATACGGAACAAAGAAGATGGCGTGCGATTGCCTTAATATGCGCCGTTTCTCTTCCGTGTCGGCATGATTCAGCATGGCGTATACCGGTCCTTTGCGGAGCATCGTCGGCAGAAAATCATGCGGCCTGGGCCCTCCGGGGCTGTACAGCGTATTCCCGTCTTCGTCATAATACGTCGCCCAGTTGAGAAGCCGCCCCCGGGTCACCGTGCCAAACGCCGCGCTCGGCGCATATTGGCGGCTGAATTCCATGCCGGATAGCTCGGCGCCAAGCTCCGCCGCCATGAGCAGTCCTTCGCCTGTAAGCACGTTGCAGCCAAGGCCCTTGCTCAGAAAGGCGCAGCCGCCGGTAGCTATGACAATCGACTTTGCCCGTACCTCCCAATCCTTGTTCTTCTGCCTGCATATGCCTCGTGCTCCTCCGACCCCATGCTCGTCGGCAAGCAGCTCGAGCGCCGGGGACTGATCCATGATCCGTACGCCCGCACGGCTGACCGCGCTTCGCATCAGCTTCATATATTCCGGGCCCTGCAAATGGTCTCGCATGGGGACCCCGTTCTCATCGCGGCGAAACGGGTATCCCCATGCCTCCACGCGTTCCAGATTGATGTATACCTGATCCAGCACGCGATGGATCCAATCCGGTTCCGATAAATAACCGCCCTCCTTCATCCGCTGGGCCACGGCTTCATCGCGCAGCTTATCGTCAGGAGGCAAATATAGCAGATTGGTTCCTCCGGGTGCCGTTGCCCCGCTGGAGCCCAGAAACCCTTTGTCGGCCAGTACGACCTTGGCACCTTGGGACGCCGCGCTCCAGGCTGCCCAAGCCCCTGCAGGACCGCCGCCAATGACGAGGACATCCGCCGTCAGTTTCAATTCATCCTGTGCACGCAATCGTTGATCCCCCCGCTCCTTGGTTGATAGTAAAATTGAGGTCCATACGACAAAAAGGAGATCATGAAGGATTCTCATGATCTCCAGCAGACTGGTCGATTCAAATTCATTTATCATAGTTATTCGATTGGAATTATCAAGTATATTATCAGCTGATGGCACAAGCGTCAAGATTAATTTTCGGAGGGATCGCTTAACAAAGCGAGACATTCGCTTCCGAGCTTTCCTAGGCCCTGCTGTCTTCGATCACTTTTCCTTATATCCCGACAATTTGGTACAATACAGACGGTACGAGAATGTCAAATGAAGGGACTATGATCGATATGTTCAAAATTTTCATTGTCGAAGACGATGCCGGGCTGGTCGGCCTGCTGAAAGAATATCTTCATAAATTCGGTTATGCGACGCAGTCAGTTCATGATTTCGAGACGGTGCGCGATCAATTTGAATCGTATGACCCTCATCTTGTGCTTCTGGATATCAATCTGCCTAAATTCGACGGCTATTATTGGTGCCGGCAGTTCCGCAGCCTCTCCACCTGCCCGATCATCTTCATCTCCGCCCGCGACGGGAAAATGGATCAGGTGATGGCGCTGGAGAACGGTGCCGACGATTATATAACCAAACCCTTTGACTACGAGATCGTCATGGCCAAAATCAAGAGCCAGCTCCGGCGGGCCTACGGGTCCTATGCTGCCGGTCAGAATGAGCGGGTCCTCAGCATCGCCGGACTCACGCTTGACGTTGAGCGTCTCTCCGTTTCGCTCGGACCGACCCAAGCGGAGCTCAGCCATACCGAAGCCAAAATATTGGACGAATTAATGAAGAAGCCCGAGCAGATCGTCAGCAGGGACCGGCTCCTGGAGAAAATATGGGATGATCAGGCCTTTGTGGACGATAATACGCTGAATGTGTACATCACCCGCGTCCGCAAGAAACTCGCCGCCCTCGGAATCGAGGATGGCCTTCAAACCGTGCGCGGGCGCGGCTACCGACTGGTACCGAGCTGGAGGGACGAACCATGAAACTATTTCTGCAAGAACAGCGTCCCTTAATGATTGTCTACATCGCCCAGCTTCTTGTCGTTACCCTGATCTATAGGCTGGACGGTTATCGCAATTTGACGGTCAGCCTGTACGCGGGCATCATCAGCTTGCTGCTGCTCGTCGGCTATCTCGCCTTCCGTTTCATTGCCAACCGTTCCTTCTATAAACGGTTGGAGCAGCCGCTCCCGGGAGAATCCCTCACAGGCGAATCCTCGGCAGAATCCTCCCACACCCCGCTCGCCGAAGCGCTTCATCAGCTGCTGAAAACCCAGTTCCGGCATTACACCACGGATCTGCATAACTATAAGCATAAAATTGAAGGCCATCTGCAGTTCATCAACCAATGGGCCCACCAGATGAAAACGCCGATTTCGGTCATTCACCTGATTCTTCAGGATGATGACGACCCCCGGTTTGCCGCGATCGGCGACGAGCTGGACCGGCTCAAAAAAGGGCTCGATCTCGTGCTGTATACCGCCAGGCTCGATACGTTCGAGCGCGATTTCCATGTGGAAAACCTGCCGCTTCAGCGAATCGTCCGAAATGTCACGTCCGAGCAAAAGCGGCTGTTTATCCGGCGGAGAATGTACCCGTCCATCCGGATCGATTCCGGATTAACGGTGGCCACGGACGAGAAATGGCTCTCTTTTGTGTTGACGCAGCTGCTGACCAACGCGGTTCGATATACGCTGAAGGAACAAGGCACCCTCTTTTTCAACGGCTACACCCGGGAGAATCAAGTCGTGCTTGAGATAAGGGACGAAGGCATCGGCATTCCCCAAAGCGACCTCCCGCGGGTGTTCGATCCCTATTTCACCGGAGAGAACGGGCGCCGATTCCAGGAATCGACAGGCATGGGCCTGTTTCTGGTCAAACAAATATGCGATAAGCTTGGACATGCCTTCGAAATCGAATCCAAGGTCGAGGAAGGGACGACGGTCCGCATCATTTTTGCGGATGCTGCGGGCCATATCGCACAATGAATTCCACCGGCAGATGGCAGGGTTCGGCAGTACAAGCTCTTTAAGGCCGTTGCTGCTTACTCCCGATCTGCTTACGCCGGCAAAAGAAACCTTACAAGGTTGTAAGGTAACTGTAAGTTACGAATATGGCATGGACGCCAACGAATCTTTTACAATGATAACATCGTTATAGAGGAGTGAAGATATGCCCATCCTGAGCGTCAAGCATCTATCCAAAATCTATGAGGGCAAAGTGGCGTTCCAAGCGCTGAACAATATTCACTTCAACGTCGCCAAAGGCGAATTCGTCGGTATTATGGGACCTTCCGGCAGCGGAAAAACGACGCTCCTCAATCTGATTGCGACCATTGATCAGCCCACGGCCGGGGAAGTGATCATAGGCGGACGCAATCCCCATCTGCTCGGCAGGAGCGATACCGCTCTGTTTCGGCGCAGGGAGCTGGGCTTCGTCTTCCAGCATTTCAATCTGCTGGATACGCTGACCGTTGAGGAAAACATCGTCCTGCCGCTGACGCTGGAGGGCATGCCGCTGGACGAAATGGGCATCAGGCTGAACCGGATCGCAGACCGGCTCGGGATCGGGTCCATTCTGCACAAGCACACCTATGAAATTTCCGGCGGGCAGATGCAGCGCACCGCCATCGCGAGGGCGCTCATTCAGGAGCCCTCCCTGATTTTGGCCGACGAGCCGACGGGGAACCTGGACTCCAGAGCCTCCAAAGAAGTGATGCAGACGCTTTCGGCTTCAAGCAAAGAAGCTTCCGCAACGATTCTCATGGTCACTCACGATCCGGTGGCAGCCAGCTACTGTGACCGCGTCTTGTTCATCAAGGACGGTCAACTATATAATGAAATGTATTGCGGTGACAACCGCCAAGCCTTTTTCCAGAAAATCATCGACATGCTGGCGCTGCTGGGAGGAGGAAGTCATGACCTTTCGACAATTCGCTTTTAGGAATGTCCTGAGGAACAAGCGGACCTACGCGGCCTATTTCTTAAGCAGCGCATTCTCCGTCATGATTTTCTTTGTGTGCGCGCTGTTCCTGTTTCACCCTTCCATCACGGACGAAATGTTCTATCCGGTCGTGACCCAGGCGATGGTTGGCGCAGAGCTGATTATGTACGTATTCTCGTTTTTCTTCGTGCTGTATTCCGTCGGGGCTTTCTTGAAGACCCGCAAGCGCGAGTTCGGCATTCTGTTCATGCACGGCATGACGGACCGCCAGTTTAACAAAATGGTGTTTCTTGAAAATATGATCATCGGCGTAAGCGCGATCGCCACGGGCATCCTGTTCGGCATCATTACAGGCAAGCTGTTCCTGATGGCAGGCTCGGCCTTTCTCGGAGTCCCGCCCCTGCCGTTTCGGCTGAGTCTGCGCGCGCTGGGTCTGACGATCGCGAGTTACGCGCTGCTGTTCCTCATCATCTCGCTGTGCACGTCCTGGCTGCTGCGGCCCAAAGCGCTCATCGACTTGTTCCAGTCCGGACAGCGGCCAAAAACCGCACCCAGAACATCGCCGTGGTTATCCATATTGGCGGCTGTCCTGCTGCTTGTCAGCTACGGTCTGGCAGCCACGACAAGCGCATCGACCCTCGCGCTGCGCATGTTCCCGGTTACCTTGATGACGATGATCGGCACGTATCTGATTTATTCGCAGTTAGGGGTTGCTCTCGTCCGCAGGCTGAAAGAAAGCCGCCGGTTCACCTGGAGAAGAACCAAGCTGATCTCGCTATCCAGCCTGCAGTACCGGTTGAAGGATCATGCCCAGATGTTCTCGATGGTAACGATCGTGCTGGCCGTGTCTTTTTGCTCGGTAGGCGTATTCGCCTCCATTCCGGTGCTCACGAAGCAGTTCAACGAGGACTTCCCGGCCGCCATCGGTTATCTCGCCAAAACGGGAGACACCTCCGAAGAGCAGCATTTGAACGAAATCCGGCAGGAGCTGGAGTCGAGGAAAATACCGTTTGAAACGCTATCGTTTCGCGTTAAATATACGGATGCCGAACCGGCATCCACACAGGCCGGTCCATCGGAGATTCCGTTGACGCTGATCGCGTTCTCCGACTATAAGGCGGCTGTCGTGATGGCGGGACTGCCGTTTGACGAACAGCCGCCGAGCGGCGAGGAGGCCCTTGTCCTCATTGCTTCGCAAAACGACAGAGCTTATACCCGCAACCGGGATTACGCTTCTTACCGGCTCCGGGATTCCGGCATCCGGCTGCGTGAAATCGGTTATTCCGATCATGTCGGCGTGCCGGAATACTTGCTGCCGGAGATGGATGACGATTCCCGTTTCGGCGGTCTTGTCGTCAGCGACGACATCTTTGCCGCCGTCACGGATCCGGTCCGGCAGGAACGGTACACCGGCTTCTACGTGGACGATTTTACGGAGACGGAGGGGATCGTTCCCCATTTGGCTCCGGGCGGCGCCGTGCGCTATGAGATGGACCGGACCTTTGCGCTGGCGGTCAGCGGTACGCTGTTTGCCCTTCGGGACAGCCTGTACAACATGCTGCTCTTCGCGGCATTGCTTGTGGGCACGGTGTTCTTTATCGCGGCAGGAAGTTTCCTGTACTTCCGCCTCTATGCCGATCTGGATTTTGACCGCAGGCATTATGCCACGATATCCCGGCTGGGCATGACGGACAGGGAGTTCAGGCGGATCGTTACCGGACAGCTGGCGCTGCTGTTTTTTGTACCGATCGGACTTGCGATCGTGCACAGCATCTTTGCTTTCATCGCGCTGCAAAGCTATTTCTATTTATCCATTGCGGCTGAAATGGGCATCGTGCTGATCAGCTTCCTGATGATGCAGGTCCTGTACTTTTTCTTCATCCGCAGCCAATATCTGCGCAAGCTGAAGCAGACCCTTATATAAAGGATGGCAAAGGCCTCCTTATCTTTTGAAAGAGGTGTAACTTTTGGAAAACTGGATTACGGACATTATGGAGAAGTTCGGCTATGTCGGCATCCTGCTGATGATTGCCCTGGAAAACGTGTTCCCGCCGATTCCCTCCGAGGTCATTCTGACCTTCGGCGGATTCATGACAACCTACACGAAACTGACGGTGCCCGGCGTCATTATCGCAGCTACCATCGGCTCCGTGGTCGGTGCCGTCATCCTGTACGGGATCGGACGCCTGCTCGATGTCGAACGGCTTGAGAAAATCGTGGATCGTTGGGGGCATATCCTCCGCGTCAAAAAAGAAGACATCCGCAAAGCGGATGCCTGGTTCGATAAATACGGCTACTGGACCGTGCTGTTCTGCCGCATGATTCCGCTGATCCGGAGCCTGATCTCCATCCCGGCGGGGATGTCCAACATGAAGTTCGGCATGTTCCTGCTCTTTACGACCATCGGTACCTTGATCTGGAACGTCATTCTGGTATCCGTGGGGGCCGCCGTCGGCGATTCATGGGAGAATATCGTCGCCTTCATGGACGTCTATTCCAATATCGCTTATGCTGTAATAGCCGTGGCCGTGATCGCATTCCTGTTCTTCTTCTTCCGCAAGCGTAGAAAATCGGCTTAAGCTGGAGCACATATTTCATGCCATGCATCATTCATATCATTACATTTTACATTTTTAAGTAAGGGAGAGACCACAGGTCATGGATTTTTTAACCATCCTCAAAGCAATTATTCTGGGAATCGTCGAGGGACTGACCGAGTTCGCTCCTGTATCCTCTACCGGCCATATGATCATCGTGGATGACATGTGGCTGAAATCCGAGGAGTTTCTGACGAAATACGTAGCCAACACGTTCAAGGTCGTGATTCAGCTCGGCTCCATTCTCGCCGTCATCGTGGTGTTCAAGGACCGCTTCCTGGATCTCTTGGGACTCAAGCGCAAAAAGCCCGAAGCCGGCGTACCGGCCGGTACGGGCAGACTGAGACTCAGCCAGGTTATCGTCGGTTTGATTCCGGCCGGCGTTCTGGGCGTCTTGTTCGAGGACCTCATTGACGAGCATTTATTTTCTACCGAAACGGTGCTGATCGGTCTTGTGATCGGAGCCATCTTCATGATCGTTGCCGACAAGGTCAGCTCGAAACAAGAGCCGAAAGTGGTGACTGTCGATCAAATTACGTACAGGCAGGCATTCAGCGTCGGGCTGATTCAGTGTCTGTCGCTCTGGCCAGGCTTCTCCCGCTCCGGCTCCACCATCTCCGGAGGCGTTATGCTCGGCATGAGCCACCGTGCGGCAGCGGACTTTACGTTCATCATGGCCGTGCCGATCATGTTCGGAGCCAGCTTCCTGTCGCTGCTGAAGAACTGGGAGTACTTCACGCTGGAGGCTCTTCCGTTCTTCATCGCCGGATTCGTGGCGGCTTTCGTCTTCGCTTTGATCTCCATCCGCTTCTTCCTGAAGCTGATCAATCGGATCAAGCTGGTGCCGTTTGCGATCTATCGGATCGTACTCGCTGCCATTATTGCGTTGGTGCTTTATCTGTAAAACCGTTCTACAAGTACCGTTTACAATCCTAAAGGTGCTCGGGCACGTATAAAGGGGCTGTCCCAAAGTCATCTTTCATGACTTCTGGGACAGCCCCGTTTTATTATAAGTGCGCGGATGGCTATGGCATTAACAGACTATATCATAACAAATCTTTCCTCTATGCTTCTTTTGTTATAGAACTTCGTTTACCTCATCAGAGAACCATTTCGCGATGATTTGCGGTCTTGTTATGGCGCTGCCTACAACCACACAATGAGCTCCCATTTTGATCGCTTTTGCAGCCTGTTCCGGTGTGTTGAAGTTGCCTTCTGCAATGACTGGTTTCTTACACTGCTTAATCAGTTCTTCCAGCACGGTGAACTTCTCCACATGCTGAGACTGCGGTGTATAACCAATAAGTGTCGTTCCAATGTAGTGGAACCCCAATCGTTCTGCTCGCAACCCCTCTTCCGTTGTGGAGATATCCGCCATGAACTTCTGCGAAGGATATTTTGTAAAGATCGATTGCAGGAATGCCTCATCCTGATCCATCGTTGCTTGCACAGCAATAATCTCAACCCCTGTACCAACAAGCGCATCCACTTCGGTCATGGTCGCTGTAATGAACGATTGCATACCCGGGTATTCTTTTTTGATAATGCCAATAATGGGCAGCTCAACTTGCTTCTTAATCTCTTCGATGTCTTCAACGCTATTAGCACGAATCCCCACCGCACCGGATTCGGCTGCCGCAATGGCCATACGTCCCATAATAAATGAACTATGCAACGGTTCGCCTGGCAAAGCCTGACATGATACAATTAATCCTCGTTTCACAATATGTTCCCTCCATGCCCTATCCTCTTTTATTCTTCTCCAATAGCCTCATTTATCTTTTGTTTAATTAAGTCGGCTTTTGCGCCAAATACAGCCTGAACCCCGCCTTTTACTTCTAATACTGCAGTAGCACCCAGTTCTTTAATTGTATCCTTATCTACTTTCGATACATCTTTGACTGCAACACGAAGTCTCGTAATACATGCATCGACATCTTCCAGGTTCTCCTTGCCACCAAGCGCATTCAGTACTTTCATCGCGGTCTCTCCAATACTGTCCTTGGTTTCAACCGATACGCTCTCCCCATCACTTTCACGTCCCGGTGTCGCCACGTTGAATTTCGTAATTAAGAAGCGGAACACAAGGTAATAGATGACAGCCCAGAAAAGCCCCACAATAATGACATAGATCCAATTCGTTTTGGCATTCCCCTGCAGAACCCCAAAGAGCATGAAGTCGATGGCCCCGCCAGAGAAGGTATTCCCGATACGAACGGATAACATATCCGCGATCATAAAGGATAGACCATCTAGAGCCGCATGAATCACATATAACCAGGGAGCGACGAATAAGAACATAAACTCAATCGGCTCCGTGATCCCTGTCAGGAACGATGTCAGCGCTGCACTAAAGAACAAACCAAACACAAGCTTGCGACGGTGCTTCGGAACGCAATGATACATCGCAAGACATGCCGCAGGAAGACCAAACATCATCGTAGCAAAACGTCCTGCAAAAAAACGGGTTCCTTCGGAGAACATTCCAACATGATTCGGATCAGCCAGTTCGGCAAAAAAGATTTTCTGCGCACCCACCACTTGCTGACCTGCAACCGTGGCGACACCGCCCAGCTCTGTGAACCAGAACATCGGATAAATCATATGGTGTAGACCGACAGCACCTGTAAGACGAAGCAAGAATCCGTATAAATAGGTACCGAAATATCCCATTCCGGCTATAGCAGTCCCTGCCGCTACCAGCCAGCCTTGAAACGTAGGCCAGATTAAGAAGAAGATTCCGCCTACAAAAATAGCACTAAAAGATGAGACGATCGGAATAAACCGTGAGCCTCCAAAAAATCCTAGAAAGTAAGGTAATTGAATCCCACGGTATCGATTGTTCAAATAAGTAACCAGGATACCAATGACAATAGCCCCTACAACTCCGGTATCAATGGATTCAACGGTTGGATTAAATACCGTGATCATTGCACCAATCGATGCATTCATAACCAGGAACGAGACGGCTGCCGCCAGCGCAGCAGTACCTTTATCCTTTTTCGCTAGCCCCACGGCAAGGCCAATACACATGATTAGCGCTAAGTTGGCAAACACAACGTTGCCGGCTGCCGACATAATTTGAAAAACAGCTTGTAAAAACCGCGTATTCAGAATCGGATATGCAGCAATCGTATTCGCATTCGATAAGGCTCCCCCAATCCCAAGCAGCAAACCCGCAGCAGGTAGGATTGCAATCGGTAACATAAATGACTTACCAAGCTTTTGCAACTGTTTAAACATGGATTTTCCTCCTATTGGATCAATCATTGTATTCCATCGCGATATGCCAATTCTACATCATGAAATTATTTTAGTAAATATAATTTAACTAAAATAATTTTATTTTTGGTAATTAATCTATGACGCTTAGCATGAACAATCACAATAAAAAACCTGTGCCCCTCCAGTAGACGAAAAACACGTCAACTTCTGAGGTTCACAGGTACGATGAAAGCTTTATTGTTAATCCATTCGATTGTGTTCAAGAATCGTATTCACTGTAATTTGCATCCGACTATTTAAATCCGCATCCTCGAGTAAGATCATACATAAAATATCGATCGCATACATGACGGAAAATTGACTATTTACAAACCTTTCTTTATCAACAAACAATGTATTGGAGACCAAAATAAAAGAGTCCACTTGTTGCGCCAGCGTACTTTCGGAGAAGCTGGTCAGACAGATGACTTTGCACCCGTTATTCTTTGCAATTCTGGTTGCGTCGACAATGACAGACGTTTCCCCTGAACTGGAAATCGCAATAACGAAATCATTCTCATTCACTATCGAACTATTGATCAGCATTAAATGAGAATCCGTAATACTCTGCACATTGAAGCCCATACGCAGCAAGCGAAGCATCATTTCCTTCGCTGAAAGTCCCGAGCTCCCGATTCCGTATATGTAAATTCGTGCTGCGCTCTTAATCGCTTCAGCAAGTCGATGCAAATATGTTATGTCCAGTAATTGATTCGAACGCTCAATGACCGTCTGATAGAATTTAGATACTTGTATGAGAATATTGTCCTCCGCCGAAGGAGCCGTCGCAGTACGAAGCCTGCCCAACTGAACCTTCAATTCGGCAAAATTATGGCAACCAATCTTCTTGCAAAAATGCGTGATTGTCCCATTCGAGACACCAACATGGTTCGCCAGCACAGATATATTCATGTTATTAATTGATTGACCTTCTTGAAGAATATAATTCGCTACCAACTGTTCTTTCTTCGAGAAACTCGGATATAACTGCTGAATAACCATATAAATATCCATTGAATCCACCACCGCCATTTGGGAATTATAACAAAAAAAGCATATGGATTCAATATTATTGCTATGGCCGTGAATGCTAGTGCCCATCCTGAATCCTAATTCGTAAAAACGGGTATAGAGAATGATATCGAGCTCGTCTGAGACCGATTTTTAGCAAACAACGTCCGCTCTGTCCGTCAACGAATATCATAGATGCGGGGACTTCGGGGAGCAGGCTGCTGCAGTTGGTCCTTTGAATAATACCGTACCTTCTTACCATGACAGCTGGCGTATTCAATCTCGGTCCGAGTGCTGTCTCCAATATAGCCATTCACATCGATTACAAAGATTTCGTCCGACATATCGATTTTGCGGAAGTGCAGCTCTTTGAGCCTGCGCTCCTGCT
>NZ_AEXS01000159.1:0-79767 GCF_000204455.1 Paenibacillus sp. HGF5
TCGCTCAGGGTTTCCATGATGCCGCCCCGGCTGTCCTTCGGGGATGGAATGACGTAACAGTTGAACAGCGTCAATTCATCGCTTGCACCCGCTCCGGCCGCAATCCGTCCGCCCGGCACCAGCTTCCAATCATCCAGAATCTCGCGGAACTTCCCGCGCCACTCTTCCTGCAGTTCCGGCGTTGCCTCAACCGATGACATGGCGGCTGCGAGTCGATCCCACATTTCTTCCGGCGTTTTCTCGATGGTTAACGTCAGCTTCTCCACATCCGACTCCACAAGCTCGCCCTTCCGTGTCTTTACGGTGACCTTGCGGCCTTCGCGTTTCACGATTTCGCCAACTTCCTTGGTCGGAAATTTAGGATCATCCTTCGTCAGCACGAGCACCACATCGCCGACCTTGGCGTTGTTGGTGTCCGCATCCTTCCAGGCATACCGGTCCAAAAAGATCTTCTCGCTTAAACCTTCCAGCCGCTGATTCTGCATCGTACTCAAGTGCAACTACCTCCTATATAAGATATAAAATTTAAAAAGATTCCCAAGTATGTGCTCACCAACAACATAACCTGTTATGTAGCCGGTCAAACATCTAAAACCACTATATACACCACATATAGTGCTATTTATTCATTATACTACACTATATATAGGTTAACTATGCCGATAATGTGAAAATTAAGCCGACAGTTCCAAGCTCCCGCGCGCAAGCTTCCGCTTTCTTCCTCTCGCTCTCTTTTTCGCTGATCCCTATGAAAAAAAAGGATGAAAATATCCAATTCCAGCAGCCGTGCGCTCTATAGGGTATTCCGCGGCTCCCGAATCCGTGCAAGGTTATGAAGACTTCTTTTTTCGTGCATACTACATATACACCGCTGGCCCGGAATCTTTCATCACAGGAGGAGATCGACATGAACCAACAGCCATCTGCCGACTCAGGCATGATTTTCGACCCGCGCCTTCCCGTTCCATTGCAGATCGACCGTTCTTGGTTTGACGATCTCTCTGGCCGACTGGACAAAGGAGGTCCATGGGGTGACTATCGTCTGGCCCAGCTTGCCGTTGAGGGCGAGAAATCGCGCCTCGTTACAAGCTTTGAAGAACTGCAGTGCCTCAAGCACCTTGGCGGTTTATCCCCACTCCCCCATCAGACCGATACCGCAAGACGCGTTTTGTTCGAGATGTCGGGCAGAGCCATTCTGGCGGATGAGGTGGGACTTGGCAAGACGATTGAAGCCGGTCTTATTTTAAAAGAATACATCGTGCGCGGACTGGTATCCAAAGTGCTGATTCTCGTACCTGCTTCCCTGGTGCTGCAATGGGTCCGCGAGCTGAACTCCAAGTTCGGCATTCCCGCGGTCGCGCAGAAAAAAGCGTACTCCTGGGGCAATGACATCGTTGTCGCCTCCATGGATACGGCCAAGCGCGATCCGCATCAGGAGCTTCTGCTGAACCAGGAATACGACATGCTCATCATCGATGAAGCGCACAAGCTCAAGAACAAGAAAACATCCAATTATCAATTCATCCAAAAGCTGCGCAAAAAATACTGTCTCCTGCTCACCGCCACGCCGGTGCAGAACGATCTCAGCGAGCTCTTCAATCTCATCACGCTGCTGAAACCGGGCCAGCTTGGCGGCCAAGGACAGTTTGCCGCTAATTTTGTCGTGGATAAACGAAGACCGAAGAACCAGGACCAGCTCAAGGATGAGCTGTCCAAGGTCATGATCCGCAACCGCCGGGGCGAGGGGGAAGTGAAGTTCACGAAGCGGTCCGTCCGCAACGTGGGACTCAGCCTTTCGCCTGAAGAACAGTCATTATACGACGGCGTTACGTCCTTCGTCAAAGATCAGTATCAGGCAGCTGGGGGAAATTTAAGCAGTATGCTGTCGCTCGTCACCCTGCAGCGGGAAGTATGCAGCAGCCGGGATGCCGTCTTCGTAACCCTTGTTAATCTGTCCAAGAAGCTGCCGGAGGACTCTCCGCTGCGCGATAAAATCTGGGAACTGGTCTATCTCATCAAGGCCATCAAAGCTAACACCAAGGCGGAAAAAGCCATCGAGCTCATTCAGCAAATGAACGAGAAGGTCATCGTCTTCACGGAATATCGGGCCACGCAGGAATACTTGCTCAATTATTTTCGCGATCACGGGCTGATTTCCGTCCCGTACCGGGGGGGCATGAATCGCGGCAAGAAGGACTGGATGATGGATCTTTTCCGCGGCAAGGCGCAGGTCATGATCGCGACGGAAGCCGGCGGCGAAGGCATCAACCTGCAATTCTGCCACCATATGATCAACTTTGACCTGCCCTGGAACCCCATGCGGGTCGAGCAGCGGATCGGACGCGTGCATCGTCTCGGCCAAACCAATGACGTGAAGATCTACAACCTGTCGACTTCGGGAACCATCGAGGAGCATATCCTGAACCTACTGCACGAGAAGATCAACATGTTCGAGATGGTCATCGGCGGGCTAGACGTTATCTTGGAACGCTTCGAGAAGAAGGAATCGATCGAGAAGAGCCTGTACAAAATCATGCTGGAGTCCGGCAATGATGATGAAATCCGCCAGCGCATCAGCACATTGGGCGACTCCATTCACCATATCAAGCAGGACATCGAGCTGGAAAGCACGGCCGAAGAAACTCTCAGAGAGGAAGAAGCCTAATATGACCATGACGCCGCAGGAGGTGCAGCAGCACTTCATGGCCTATTTGGAAGCCACCGAATGCACCGTCATCGAAAAATCGCCTGAGCATGTCACCGTGAAACTGTCGCCGCAGGCCGACAAAATGCTCACCAACCGCCCCTATTACTGGGGGTTCGTGGAACGTACCGGAGCTCCCGCCGAAACGCTGTCGTTCAACTTCGTGTTTGATCCGGAAAAATACGACGAACGGCTCGCCAAGGCCGAAGAAGCCAAAGCCAAAACCCAGCTCAACGCACCCGCGCAGGATCCGCTGCTGGCGCGCTATTACGGGAACGCCCCGGTACTGCCGATCTTGGGGCCAGGCCGCATTCAGCGGGAGAATATCGGTTACGGCAGCAGCCGGCTCGCCCAGATTTGGAATGCCTCCCGCGAAGAGGGCAAATGCGTGTATCTGTTCCAGCAGCGGGATGCCGAACCGCGTCCCAGGGGCCGTTCCACGCCTTATGAGCAGTGGCTGGGCGTCTGCTTCAAGGTGGAGTTCAGCTGCGATCTGAAGCGGGAGGAATTGTTTTTCTCGGAATCTCGCTGTCCAGCCGCTCGATTACCGAAGACTTCCCTGCCATTCTGAATGGGCGCGAATTGACTCCTCGCCTTCCGGAGAGCGTTCACGTCAGACCGGCAGCTCTCACCCTGGAGCAGGCCGTAGCTGCCCTGGAGAATCATCTGATCAACAAGCTGAGCAAGCTGGATTACGATTGGGCGGCGAAGGCTAAGGAACGCCTCGAAGACGAACTCATGGTCATCGACGGCTACTACGAGGAATTGCTCAAAGAGCAGGACGAAGAGAAAAAGGCGCAGATCGAGGAGCAGTACAAGAACCGCCGGTCGGAAATGCAGTGGCAGTACGAGCCGAAAGTGAGCCTGTCCGCCATAACCTGCGGTCTGTTTCATCTGTGTTCGCCCGTGGGCGCGTCTTCATGACGCCTCTCTACAAAAGCAGGCAAAAAAAGAACCATTCTCCCTTCCCCTGCCGCGACAGCTTGCAACAGCCTTTGCAGAGCTTGTCCGATATGATGATTCCATCACATCCATGGCGCGTAAGGGCCAAGGAAAGGCGGTTAAACATTTGAAGCTGTGGAACATGGAACCCCATTACCAGGATGACAAGGACAACATGCGCAAACCTAAATCAATCGACAACAAACGCTTTATCCAATATCGAAGGTGGTCTGCCTCCGTCATCGTAACGGCACTGCTGTGGTTCAGCACGATCCACCCGCAGGCAGGCATGGCTGCTGCTCGTGAAGCAGACAACCCCAATCCTGCGAGCGGCGTCCGTGCGGCAGACGCTCTGCTTGCAGTCCAGTCTGCATCCAGCCTCGCCTACAGCAGCATCCAGGCTCAAGTACCGGAAAGTTTGGTGGACTATGCAGAACAGACCGTGGATCAACTATCGGTGCATGCGCCATTTACTGCCTGGGACGGAGCAGAGCTGGAATTCACCCCCCTCGGTCCGGGCACGCACGGATGGCTGGTCACGATTTCCGATCAGGGACTGCCTCAGGGCTACATGATTATCAGCGCAGGAGAAGACGGTGGATATATCTTGAGCGAATACGGGATCGGCTCCACCCTTCCCTACAGTCAAGCACCGCTGAATGAACGGCTTGCGGCCGAGGGATTTCTGAAGGCCGGCGGATCTTTGCCGAAGGGAAGCAGCGTGCGCAAGCTGTATGACGTATCCCCTGTCTGGCAGGTTCAGCTTCCCGGCAAGAAGCCGGTTTATATCAGTGCACTGAATAGCGAAGTCCTTCCGGATGAACTCCAGCAGACAACGACGGCGGTCAAGCCGGTATCGGCTTCGATGCCGGCGGCAAGCAAGGGATTGGTAACTTCATCCGCTCGCTGGATTGCCGGTGCGCCAACCATTGCAGCCGGCGATTCCCGGGATCCTTACGATAATCTGCTGTGGCTGACCTCAAGCAATCTGACGGCCCGAAGCAGTGCCGATCTGCGGAATCTACTGCAGGAGCACTCCAGCCTGATATTCAAATCCAAAAAAAGCAATGCCGCATACGGAGCTCCTTTTACCTTAAACGGGTGGCACCGCTGGTCGACAGGGATTCAGAAGCATCCGGCAGCGCTCTATGTGTCGGTTCCATTGCGTAACACGGATACCCTCCGCTTCCTGCCGGCATCCCGCTTGATCGGACAAGGCCAGTTCCATGCTCAACCCAAATGACGCGAAAGTGCAAGTAAGCGGGCTAACAAGTCCGTCATTCATGCGAACCAACCATAAGCCCTCATTCCTTCAGCATCCCAGACGGACAAAAGGACGCGGCCCTTATCAGGGCCCGCGTCCTTCATCGTTTCACATGGTTTTTTTCAGTGCGTACTTCCTAGCGTCGACTGCCAGCCAATACCATGCAAAAACATGCCCCAAGTCTGGCATCCGGCTGTACAGGGTGCCGTGCGCACGCTCTACAATAGCTGACTCCATTAAGGAACATACGGCAAATGAACAGCAGCAGCTTTACTTTTGCCTTTTTTTGCGCTTGGAGGATACGTCGTCTTTCCACAGCGACATGGAGAACGGAATCATGCCGAACCACCTTGTGGTCCAGGATTCCTTCACCTTCGCCTTGCGCCGAACTTCCTTAGGCGTATCTATATAGTTAACCACGCGCTCGGTAATATATTTGATCAATTCATCTCCGCTTGCCATACGAATCAACTCCTTATGGTTTATCCACGTCCCAGTATCAGTGTGCTCCATTCCGACCGATTCTAGACTCCTGTTTAACGGCATGATTTTTCTGCCTAATGCACATTCTAATAAAGCCGAAATTTTTACGTGAAAGAAGGAATCCATCATGATTAAGTCAGCAGGCGTATGTTTGCTTCTCTTGACGCTGGTACTCCCCGGTTCTGTCACGGAAGCAAGCCCAGTAAAGAAGCAAGCCCTGAAGCTTCCAGCACATGCCGTTCATCCGAAAGTGATGCCGGCAGCCCAGCTTTCCGTAACGCCGGAATCAACCCATTCCTCAGGACGGGAAATCGACCAATCACATCTTAGGCACCTCCACCCATTTGCACATGATGTCGTGCTGATCGATGTGGGCCATGGCGGAATCGACGGCGGAACGTCGTATGGGGACATTCTCGAAAAAGATATCAATCTGGCCATTTCACGCAGACTGTTCATGCTGCTGCGCAAGGAAGGCTATCATGCCGTGCTGAATCGCGACGCCGATTACGCGCTAAGCGACGATAACCGCTGGCATCGAAGCTCCTCCAGGCATCGCCGCGATCTGTCGCAGCGCAAGCAGCTCAGCAGCGAAATCCCGACCAAGCTGGTAGTCAGCGTTCACGTGAATTGGGGGAAAAATGCGTCCAAGCGCGGCGGCATCGTACTGCATCAATCCGAGGGCCGAAGCACCTTGCTCGCGGAAACCATTCAGGAACAATTGAATTTGGTATATCGCAGCAACAATGGCATCATCGTAGGCAAGCCTTATTATCTGCTCAATCAAACCCAAGTACCTGCCGTCATCGTGGAAACCGGCTTCCTCAGCAATATGGAGGACCGGAAATTATTGACTAGCCGTAACGGCCAAATGACAATTGCCGAAGCCATCGCTGACGGGATTATCAGTTATTTAACAGCTCTTTAAATAGGAGCTGTTTTTTGTTGGGCGTCTGGCCTACAGAATCCTGATTCCAGGCCTTTAAACCCATTTTTATGTTATAAAAACTAACATCAATATGAAAAAAGCATCATTTTTTTCGAAATATTTACTAGATTTTTCCGGAGATTATGATAGTATATCTAACATAAATTAAGATAGATGAATCGAATGGGAATTGGGGGAGATCGTATGTTTGACTGGCTTGGGTATCGCCAAGGACTTCCGCTTTGGATTTCATGGCGTCTGAATCGTAATTTGAAGGAAGACATCGAGGACATATTCGAAGGCATTGCCGAGACGCGCAAGGAGCTGCTGTTCTCCTGGAGCCATGAATATTGGGGACATCTGGACCGATTGAAGGAGCAGCTGAACAAGGACAAGACCCATGGTTCAACAGTCGGCAGCGAGCATCCTCATCCCTTCTCTACAAGGGCCCCATTGAACCAAGAGCAGCTCTTCTCCGCTTTGTACTCGCGCGCTGCCGATTTCACGGAATTATTCTTGCTGAACCCTTCGGGTGAGGTCACGTACTCTACATACGCTTCGCACGTTGGAACCAGCTACAGCAAGAGCAGTCCATTGGGCCACGCAATCATTCATCTCGCCGGCTCGGATACCGGCAAATTGCTCTTCGGGCCGTATGCGGATCCCGTCACGTTCACTATCGGTCCCCGCTCCTCTGCTTTTCACGACAAAATGACGCTGCTGTTCATGAATGCCCTTTACGTCGACGATACGTTCGCCGGCATCCTGTGCGGCCGCGTGCCAAACGACGTGATCGGGGATATAATTCAACGGGAATCCGGCCACGTCTATCCCGATTCCGGCGACAACTATATATTCATGGCCAAGCCCGAGATGAATCGGCATATTGCTCCGGGCACGGCCCTTTCCAGAAGCCGCTTTGAAGACCGGACCTTCACGCACGGCGAGAACCTGAAGGACGGCGTCACGACCGACTGGGGGACCGTATCGGTTCACGAACATACGGAGCTGGAGCTGATGTTCACCGACCCGGCAACGGGTCAGCTTCATCCAGGCGTAGCCAACACCATCGCGAACGGAAGCAATCTGTTCGTGGACTTCCCCGGTTATTCCGATTACCGCCACATCCCGGTAATCGGCAAAGGCGTGACGTTCCGCCTGCCCCACTGTCCGGATGTTTGGGGGATGATGTGCGAAGGCGATCTCGAAGAGGTTTACCGCATTCGCGGCATCCGCTTCAGACATGCTAAGCTCCATGGCTTGTCTACCCTTGTCTCGAGCCTCCTGACGGCTGTCATTGTTTTTATTACGGCTCTTTATTTATCTCCGGCATTCGCAGCCACGGCGGGAGGGTTAGCCTGCTTGGTCACCGGCCTTCTCACCTATTCCCTGGTCGGCCGTAAAGAAATCGGGCGAATCGCGGATCGTCTACGCAGCCTCAACCGCTTCATCCGCATGAATGCCGAAGGCAGCGGAGATCTGACGCTGCGGCTGGACCCCCGCCAATTCGATCAGGATGAAACGCGCGAATTAGCCAAATGGATCAACAATATGATCGATTCGCTGGAAAGCATCATGATGCAGGTGAAGTTGACGGCAGGCGATGTTTCCTCCAGCCAACAGGTAATGAACGACACCACCGCCGTCACCGTTACTTCCGCACAGCGTGTCAGCAGCAACATTAGCGAGATGATCCGCAGCATGCGCAGCCAGCTTCAGGATATCGATGCCGTGAAGGACAGCGCGGAACGGATGCGGGAGACGCTCCGCCAGCTGGAACGCCAAGCGAATGAGCAGATTGATGTGGCGAAGAATGAAGTCGTCCGGATCGGAGACAAGATGTCTCATATTTCTGCGAAAGTCGAGGAAACAAATCAGACCATCCGCACGTTCATGGGAACCGTTCAGGAAGTTACAGGCGTCCTGCACGCGATCGAACAAATATCCTCCCAAACCCATTTGCTGGCCCTGAATGCTTCCATTGAAGCGGCACGGGTCGGAGAACACGGACAAGGTTTTGCCGTCGTTGCAACCGAAATCCGCAAGCTGTCCGAACTGACCAGACAGTCCACGGAAGAGGTCCACCGGATTATCGGCCATATCTATCAGGACGCCCAGCACGCCGTGCTATCGATGAAGGAAGGGACCCGGGTCGTGGAAGAAGGAAACCTTCTGGTTTCCGCGGCTTCCGAGCTGCTTGCCGCGGCAGCCGAAGACGATCTGCGCAAGCACCAGGCCGTAGATGAAGTGGTTCAGCTGATGGAGAAAATCGCTTCGGTCAGCAAGGAGAACCGAAAGATTTCCAAGGATGTTGAGAGCAAAGTGCAGGAGCTGTCGCAGGAAATCGAAAGCGTAAGGTACACCTCAGGCAATGTCGAAGCCATAGCGAAATCGATGCAGCAGCTGGTAGGTCAATTCAAACTCACCGAAGCCCGCATCCGATAAAACGGAGGAGCGCAGCATATAAACAGCCTTCCAAGCATGAAACTCGGAATCACCGGGACTCTTGCGCGGAAGGCCGTTCGTTTTATATTCAAACCCGGTCTCGGCTGATCTTAACGGTTGAACCTTCCACCGGTCTCGTCACTCGATTCCGGACCTGTTTCGGGTGCTCAAGGAAGATCTAATACGAGCGCAGCGGATCAGGCCGCCAGCTTGAGTGCTCCCTGACGAGATCGCTGATCCCGACGAACTCCACTTTTTTTTGCAGTTCCGGGATCGTGCCTTTCAGCGCCTCTGCCGTTCGGATTCCATATACGCCAACATGGCCGATTGCAATGCAGGAAGTTCTCTCTACCGCATGCTGCGCCGCGGTCTGCAGCTGCTTGCTCACATGCTGTACGGTATGAACGTCATCCAGGAAGATATCGTTGGCGATGGACGGCATTCCCATCGATGCTGCCAGTTTGCCGACCACGCTGTAGTAATTCGTTTTGCTGTCGACGAAAAACAGCCCTCTCTCCCTACAAACGTCGAGCACGATGGACATGACCCGTTCATCCCCGGTAACCTTGGAGCCCATGTGATTATTAATCCCAACGGCATAAGGAACCGAATCGATTGCCTCCTCCATGCGTTTACGAATTTCCTCATCGGTGAGCGAACTTAAGATAGCACCCGGTCCAAGCCAGGAAGACCGGCCCTGCTTAGGCTCCATGGGCATATGAATAATGACGTCATGCCCTTGCTGGTGCGCGGCCTCGGCATCTTTCTTGCTCGTCGGCAAGAACGGCATCACGGCTACCGTGATTTTGACAGGCAGATTGAGCATTTCCTCGGTCCCTTTCTGATCATTGCCAAAATCATCGATAATGACGGCCAGCTTATTCGGCTTCTTTTCCTGCGCGGATCTGCCGTGACCGGATTCTTCGTGCACGTTTCGGGTATCATGGTTGAACGAATCAGCAGCATTAACCACCCCCGCCCCGTACCCGATCTGTGCTCCGCTCAAGATCCCCCATACCAAACACAGCAAGATCATCGATTTTCTATATCTTTTCCGCATTGTTACGCCCCTTTCCACTCATCATCATGATAGCCTTACCTAACCGTATTGTTTGAGAAAAGCTATTCAAATATGTAATTACAGGCATAAATGATTGTATTCCGCATGGGGGCCGGCACAAGAAATTAAAACAAGACGCTTCCGGGTCGCTGGGAAAACGTCTTGTTCGTATTTTTTCAGTTGCGTCTCAGATTCGTTCGAAAGCCAAAAGGAGGTTTAATCAGGAATCCTCCGCTCCAGCAATCACCTGCAGCGCATTTCCGACGGATTGCAGAAGATTGCCGGCCACCGTAAGATCGTTGGCTTTCTTATTCGTTGCCGTGCCGCGCAGCTCCGCGGTAATTTCGGCCTGAGCCGCATTGGCGATCGATTGCATCGCGTTCCCTAGGATGGAGAGCCTTTGTCCTTCATCCTCCTGCTTCTTTCTTTTGGACAGCATTTTCGTTTGACCCAGAGCGGCGATATTCGTTCCCAATGCTTGCAGCCAAGCATAGGCGGCAAGCTGTTCTTGGAGACTCCATGACTTGGCTGGCAAGGCAATCCCTTCTTTCAACTATTCATATCAATATTTAATATAATACGCGAATGCTTCGTATTTGTTTAAGTCATTCATCCTGTCCCAGAGAATCCCAAAGCAAAAAAGCTCGCAAACTGCAAGAACAGTTTACGAGCTTTCTCATTAGATGCGGTCGAGAGGACTCGAACCTCCACGGGGGTAAGCCCACACGGACCTGAACCGTGCGCGTCTGCCAATTCCGCCACGACCGCATGTATGTTGTCCACCTTCGAGCCAAGCTCTTATCAGCGGCGACAAGATATATAATATCACGCTAAATAAATCGAGTCAACACTTTTTTTGAACTTGATTAAAAACCTTGTTTTCGGTTAAAATAAGAACATAAGTTCTCATTCAATATCCATTTTCTATATAAAGGCGGTGATGTTGATGGCCATACAGGCTGTTACAACGGAAGAACGGGCATTGATCAAGAGTTACCTGCTGCTGATGTTCATTCATAAGGTGTTTGAGCGGGATTGCCGTATCATACAGGAGAGCGGGGTTTTCAAAACCCCTCAGTTGTACGTAGAGGTTGTGGGAAACGGCGCCAAACGTGCCGCAGTGCTCCTTCGTGAGGTGAAGCAGGAATTCACCAAGCGGGCGATCAAGGTTTATGACATCGGGCAAAGCCAGGACGGGATTCAGGCACGATATGCCTGTCGGGGATACATTGGGTCGATGAACATTCTATGGCCATCCTTCCGTGAGGAGATGATGGATCGCATGCGAGCCTATCTCGGGCTCGTTCCGCCTGAGAGCGAGTCCACCGAGCAAGCCCAACCTCCTGCCGCTGCTTTACTTTCGCGCGCTAGCATCGCTGTGCCTTAAACGAAAGAATAACCGCCTCCCCGACTGAACAAGCGCTGCGGGGGAGACGGTTATTTTTATCATACACATCAATGAAGGTTATGCTGCACGCGGGTCAGTCCCTGCGAGAGAGCATGTCCCGCGCTGGCGGCAGACGCCACGGCTACGGCCTCCATGATCTGAGCATCCGAGGCTCCCTTGGCACGGGCCTCCTCCATATGGTAGAAGGTACACAGCTCATTGTTGGCAAACAATCCGATCCCCAGCGCGATCAGCTGCTTCGTTCTCGCATCCAGCTCGCCATCCTGAAAGCAAACGCCGGTGAACTGATGATACGCTTCTGCCATGTCCGGCATGCTCTGCTTCAAATTCTGAATTTCATTTTTGTATGCCGAGACCTTGTCATTGGACATTTCCATAACCAAAAGCACCTCTTCCCGAAAAAATAGTTCCGAGGTTAAGTTGTCCGACGAATTCGAGATCTATGCTTATTCTTCGACCGGGCTGACTCTTGGCTCTTTTTTGAGCTGGTAGCTGTAGCGCCGATCCAGTTTAACGACCCGCCGGTTTCTGCGGCGGATGATAACCTGCTCCGGGTCCCAGGCTACGACGAACCCTATAATATCATTGGTCTCCAGCCCATCCCGCACAACCCGGACCAGTTCGCCGGAGAGCCGCAGCTCATTGAGTCTTTCATCGCTGATCATCGCCATTCCTCCTTCATCACTTACTGTGCAAAAAAAGACCTAAATGAGATCATTTAGGTCTTTTGAATGCGTTGCGATATCGACAAACATCCCGATTAAGAGATGTTCTATATACCCATTAACGCTGAGCCGGCTCGATGCTGTCATTCTTCTCGTACCAATAATCCAGCACGGTGGAAGACATGACGCGCTTCTCGATATATTCGACCTGCTGAGGCGTAAACTGTTCCTTCCATTCGAAGGAAACCTCCTCGCACAATCCGGCAATCGTCAGCAGTTCTGACCAGGCAACATAGCGTTTGTACCAGAAGAACTGAGGATGTTCAATCATATAGGGATATAGATCATCAAACTCCGTATGTTTACAATCCAAAGCACGTTCAAAATGTACCTTCGCTTCATTCAGCTTCTCAATCAAAAACGGCTCGGTTACAGGTTGTTTCCCCATGGTGCTGCCTCCTCTCTCTTGCCTACCTCTTTATTATAAGCGAAAATCACGGAGGCGAAAAGATTTAGTTGAGATTTTAGGCGGAAATCCCATTATCATTTACTTCAAATTACCATTTTTTCTCTTCGCTTAGACTAGGGTACAACCGTTCATGACCTAAGACCCAGCCCGTGACAAGCGATCGAAGACAAGCCTAAGGAGCCCCTTAGTTTTAGCTGAACGAAATCTTCCCATCCTCAAGCGACGATATGGTGACAAGCGATTCCACGTGAACATGCTGTTCCCGCAGCGTTCTCGCCCCGGCTTGGAAACTCTTTTCGATCACGACGCCAAGCCCGATTAATTCCGCCCCGGCCCGATCAATGATTTTGATCAGCCCTCTCGCGGCGTCTCCGTTTGCAATAATGTCATCGATGAAGAGCACTTTATCGCCCTCGCCGATAAACTGGCGCGACACCATGATATCCGTGACAATGCCTTTGGTGAAAGACGGCACACGCTCGCATAAGGCGTCTGGATCGGCGAGCAGCGTTTTTTTGCGCCGGGCGAATATCATGGGGACTCCCAATTCAAGCGCTGCGGCAAAGGCAACCGATATGCCGGAGGATTCCAGCGTAACGACCTTGGTCACGCCGCTCTCTTTAAATCTCGCCGCAAATTCCCGGCCCATGTCCATAATCAATGCCGGATCAACCTGATGCGTCAGCAGGGCATCCAGCTTCAGCACCTGATCCGACAACACGACGCCTTCTTTAACAATCCGCTCCTTTAACCAATCCATCCCAAAGACCTCCCATGATTCCTTTGTCGTAAAAGTAACATATTCCTCCCTGTACGGCAAGTACAAACGGATGCTCCGTCATTTAACTTGCTAGTTCCCGTCACAATTCCTGACATAGCTTTCCGCTGCTTGGCGCTATGCCTCCAAATCCCCTCCAGACGCAGGCCTTGGACAAGTTAAAGTCATGTCCCGGCTCAGCCAAGCATACCTTGTACTATGCAGAACGATTAACTTTCAAGGGGGGACGCGAGGCTTGCGTAATTTTATGCGTGTTTTACAGATCGCCTTTACATATATCGGAACCGTCGTTGGCGCGGGCTTTGCTACCGGCCGGGAAATCCTTCAATTCTTTACCCAGTACGGCCACTGGGCTACACTGACCATTGTGCTTACGACGGGATTATTCATTTGGCTCGGCACGAAAATCATGACAATATCCAGGCGGATCGGAGCCAAATCCTTTGAGGATTTGAACAAATTCCTGTTTGGCGAGAAAGCCGGCGTCTGGATCAGCCTCTTCATGTTTGTCATTCTGCTCGGGGTGAACAGCATCATGCTTGCCGGTGCCGGATCTGTGTTTGTGGAGCATCTGAATTTGAGTTATCAGACCGGATTGTTTGTCACGATGATCGGGACTTTTTTTATTCTCAGAAAAGGCATCCAGTCCATCATGACGATGAACAGTCTCGTCGTGCCCATGATGCTGACCTTATCGGTGGCGGTGATCTCTCAAACGCTTCAGTCCCCGGGCGCCACCCGTTTCTTAACCTTGACCACCGACCACAGCCTGCCTTCGGTTTGGCTTGCGCCGCTGCTCTACACCGCCTTTAACCTGGTGATGGCGATGCCGGTGCTGGTCCCGCTCGGCAGCCAGACCGAAAGCGCGCGAACCGTAACCTGGGGGGGCATCATTGGAGGAACGGGCGTAGGGTTTATGCTAATGGCGGCGCATTTTGCGATGTCCGCCCATATGCCCGGCATTAGCCAATACGAGATTCCGATGGGCAGCATCGCCAACCAGCTGGGCTGGTTTGTACAGATCATCTATCTCATCCTGATCTTCCTTGAAATTTTCAGCACCTTCGTTGCCAATATTTACGGCATCACCCTCCAGGTTCAGCAGCGAACCTCGCTCTCCCCGAGAGTGATCACCCTTGGCATCATGGTGTTCTGTTATTTCTTCAGCCAGTTCGGCTTCAGCTCCCTGCTCTCTCTGCTCTATCCGATGTTCGGGGGATTGTGCCTGCTCTGGGTGCTCCGGCTGACTTTATTCGGAACACCTGAAATCAGGGGTAAATAAAAGGGCTCTCCCAAAGGTGCGTAACGCCTGCCTTTGGGGAGCCCTATCTTATGGCTGCATCGGGATGAGCCGTGCATCCGGTATGAGTTCCATCGTCTGCTCGGCGACATGTCGATGACACGTCATCATGACAACCTGCCGATTACGGGACAGTTCCGAGATAGCCCCGAGCGCATGCCGCAGCCGATCGCCGTCGAAATTAACGAACAGATCATCAAGCAGCAGCGGCAGCCCCGCCGCATGCGGCATCGATTGGATCAAACCGAGCCGCATGGCCAAATATAGCTGCTCCGCCGTTCCCCGGCTCAATCGGCTGCTCTCCACCAGCTCACCCGTCGGGCGTTCAGCCAGCAGGATCTGGTCTCCCAGGCGCATCACAACCCGGCTGTACATACCGCCGGTCAGCATCGAGAAGTACCGGGAAGCCAGCTGCAGCACCTGCGGCTGTTTCTCTTCCTCATACATGCGCCGAGTGCGTTTGATAAACTCGGAGGCCATCGAACGCACCGCATATTGGGACACGAGTTCCCGCAGGGCGGATCGGTGCTCCTCGAGCTGCTGCAGGGCGGAATCCTGGTTACCCGCCGATTCCAGCGACTCCCTCTCCTGAAGCAGCCGCCCGCGCCGTTCCTGGAGCTCGTCTCGAAGACGGTGCGCGGCCGATGCGGCCTCCTCCTTCTCGACGCACTGAGCTTCGAGCTCGGCAGCATCGGTGAGCTCAAGCAGTTGCTCCAGCTGCCTGCGGCCCGTCTCGTCCCACCCGCTGAACATGGTAATTTCATGATGGCGGATCGTGCGGACAAGCTCCTCCCGACGCTTGGCAGCAGCTCCCATGCGAAGAAAGGTTTCCTCGTCCGCCGATCGGGACGATGCGATTAAGGCCGCTTTGCGCTGCCGCAGCCCTTCCCGCTCCTCTTCCATCGCTGCCGCCTCTTTACGCAGCTCCTGGATTCGCTCGGATAGGACTTTACGCTGCCTTGAATCCTCTTGGTACGCCTTCCATCGGGAATGGATGCCGCTAAGTTCAGCCACGCCCGGATTTCGGCTGCCGTCAGAGTCGGCATCTGGATCCGCCGCCGTGATCTCATGGCATTGGACGATATAATCCTCTGCCTCTCTTAACAGGATATCCATTTTCAGACCAAGCGACTTTTGCTGCCGGATCAGCTCCTGTCCCTGCTCAACCTTCACGAATACATCCAGCATCACGTCAGGCGACAGACTCTGCGGGAGTGACCGGGACATCAGCCAGGACTCCCACTGCCGTTCCAGCTCCAAATACCGCTTCTCTTCCTGCTCGATGGCGCCGTGGATCGTTTTTAATTCAGCTGCTTGCAGGGCAGACTTCTCCTCAGCCGCCGCACAATCAGACGTCAATCGATCGAGCCGCTGACGCCAGGCTTGCCAGCCCTCCATCACGGACCGAAGCTCGCGCATTCTCGCCTCCACCATGAGGGGGTCACGAGTCAATGCAGCACTTCGATCCCTTCGGCTGCCCGGAATCGTGCTCCCTGTTGCCGCGGCATAGGGAGCTGAGACCAGACTGGAGTAAAGATGGTCCACATGTTCCGTTCCCTGACCGTCCAGCATGGAAGTGCCTTCCGAAGCTTCATCCTGAATCTCGCGCCCGCGTTGAGCGCCCCAGTAGATATATCCCATACCAAGCAGCATCACGATGCCCGAGACCACGGCGGCTTCCGCGGCTCCCGTCCATAACAACACGGCTGCAAGCAGCAGCGTCATGACCGCCATGCCCGATAGCAGCCCCGCATACATCCGGGGGAGTCGTCCTCTCCCCGGCCGGCGTGTCGAAGCAGGCACGGGCCCGGCACCGGACAGTCTGCGCTCGCGCCAACGCTCGATTTCCAGCTGCAGCTGATTCCACAACGCAGCCGTCTCCTGCGGCGCAGCAGGCTTAATCATCGCAAAGGCCTCCTGGCCCCTCTCCGACTCCTCGCGCAGCTGCCGCCTTGCTTCCCGCAGCGCCGATTCGGCTGCAGCCGCCGAGCGCTGGGCCCCGCGCTGTTCAATGAACAGCGCCTCCATCCGGCGATCGTACCCGGCAAAGGCAGCACCGATCCGCCGTACCTCCTCACGGTCTGAGGCGGACACCGGCAACGACAGCAGCTCTTGCCGGGTCCATGCCGGATCGATATCCCGGAGCAGCTGCTCCAGCCGGTTTTCCTGAGCTTTATATTCGGCCGTTAGCTCGGCAAGCTCGCGGTTCCCGGCTTCATGTAGACTTCGTTTTGCCCACAGCTCCTCAATCCGCTCGCCGTATTGTTCCAAGAAATCGTTCACGGGTAGAGCCGCCAGCTTATCCTCCGCATCCTCGATCGCCTGCTCAACGCGGATGGACTGGGCAAGGAGGACCCGCTCTTCCTCCAGCATCTTGTCATAACGGGGCATTCCATCCGGGGGAAAATGGCTGCTGTCCATCAGGTCCTTCAATTCCACCCCGGCCTCTTGCCATTCCAGCCAAGCCGGACGGATCTCCAGCGCTTTGCGAAGCAGCGATAAATCCTCGCCAGCCCTGGCACCTTCCTGCTCCAGCAAGTTTAAACGGCGCTCTATATCCAGAATGGAGCTTACGACCTCGTTATAGCGGGATACGTAAGCCCGGCTATCTGCAACCCGGGTTCTTAAATCCTCTATGGACTGCAGCAGCTTGGCGGTCTGCTGTACCTTCCCGCGAGGCTTATACAGCTTGTCCATCTCTTGGGACAGCTTGCGTTCGGCCTCCAGGATGTTGGCTCCGCCGCCGATCCCGGCATGGAACAGGTAGCCGCTCATCTCGGCGGACTGGAGACTGCGGATTTCCTGCAGCTCGCTTAACGAGATGGCAAACAGCTGGCGAAACATGTCCCTGGACACGCCGCCCAAGGCGTATTGTTCCAGCTCCTGCTGCCCGAGCTCGATCACGAGCCCGTTATCCGCTTGTTTATGAATATGTACACGTTCGCCCTTGCCGGAGGCGGCATCCCCGTCCCTGGACCGGTTATAGCGCCGGACCACCCAAGGTATCCCCTCCTTATCAAGAAAACGCAGCTCGCCTCCGTGAACACCTTCCCCGGAGGGCTCTCCGCGTTCCGCCGGCGAGCCCTTGCCCGGAAACCCGTAGAGCATGGCGCTGATAAAATGCAGGACCGTGCTCTTCCCCGCTTCATTCGGCCCATACAGCACGGTTACAGGGGCATCGATGGAAATGCTCATGTCCCGGACGGCTCCGAAACCTTGTATGTTCATCCGTTCCAGCCTCATCTTCCGGCACCTTCCTCCCGCGAACGGTCTCGCAGCAATAACCCTAAAGTCAGCTCCTCCGCCCTGCGAACCCAATCCAGCATTTCCTCCGGACTCGTCTCGTCAAGCAACGAGCGGATCTCCGCATGTTCCATAAGAGGCTCCAACCCCTTAGCAACAACCCCGTCCGGATCATGAATTCGTTCCTGCTCCTTCCGGATAAGACGAAGCAAGTCCCCCGTAAAGCTGTCCTCCGCCAGAAGCCTCTCCGTATCGATCGCATCCCCGGATTGAAGCGAGAAGCTCTCGATCCAGACGCAGCCCCGATAGCTGCATGTCTTGCCCTTTGCGGCCTCTCTTCTCCGCAGATCGGTCAGCAGCTCGTCCAGCACGTATCCGCCCTCCTGCTGACGATGAACCGGACTTCGTCCCGTAATCCGAACGCGGATCATGCTTAGCCGATCCGCGTTCGCTCTGGCTGTTTCGGTGAGGATGGACTCCAGGGAGCGTCGCCATTCGTCGACGTCCCGGCAAGCATCGATAGGCGCTTCAACGATGTTCCATCGCATCGAATCGAGCTCATGGAAGCTGAGCTTCGTGTTGAAGCTGCCGTCCACATCGACGACATAACATCCCTTCGGGCCCGTCTCCCGGACATGGCGTCCCTGGATATTGCCCGGGTACACGATATAAGGAGATTCCTGCAGGGTGCGGCGGGAGTGGATATGCCCCAGCGCCCAGTAGTGGAACCCGGCCTGAACCAGCTCCCTTTTCGTACAGGGAGCATAGGTTTCGTGCTGGGGATCTCCGTCCACGTTCGCATGCAGAAGTCCGATATGATAGAGCCCCGGTGAGGGAGCAGGATAGCGGATCGCAATATTATCCGTGACCTTCGAGGTCGGGTACGACATGCCGGCGATGACCGCCACTTCTTGATGGTCCGAACGGCGAACAGCCGTTACGGCTGCAGGCTCTGCCCCAAAGACATGGACATGGGAGGGAAGCGTCATGGACAGCTTCGTGCTGTCGAGCGGATCATGATTGCCGTGAATCACATAAACCGCGATCCCTTCCCGCCCCAAGCGGTTGAGGGAATCCAGGAAGCGAAGCTGGGCCCGCAGCGAAATGTTGGAGCTGTCGTAGACGTCTCCGCTGATGACGATAAAATCAACCTGCTCCCCGATGGCGAGCTGCACAAGCCGCTCCAGCGCACGGAAGGTCGATTCCTGAACGAAGGACCGCAGATCCTCATCGAGTCCGCTGATTCCGATAAACGGACTGTCCAGATGCAAATCAGCAGCGTGAATAAATCGAAAAGAAGCCATAACCGATCCCTAACTCTCTATCTGGGGTTGAAATTTCAAATACATTTTTTTCAGTTCGTTCACGGATCTGGACAAGGAGTATTGGTTCTTTGCCTTATCCGAAGCGGTCCGGGCTAGCTCGTAACGATAGAGCGGATCGCTGATGACCTTCTCGAGCGCCACGCTGAGCGCCATCGGATCTTCAGGCGGTACAAGCAAACCGTTGACCCCGTCCTCAATCTGCTCGGCGATGCCGCCGACGTCGGTCCCTACCAAGGCGAGACAGCTGAGCGCCGCTTCCGCGAACACCGATCCGAACGCCTCTGCTCTCGAAGGCAGGACAAAGATGTCAAAGAACGGCATGAACTCCTCCGGATGCAGCGTGTAGCCGTAAAAAATCGTCTCCTGGTAGATGCCCAGCGTTTTGGCCATCTCCTCGAGCTCCTGGCGGGAAGGTCCGTCGCCGATAATATGAAGGACGTAATCATATCCCTTCCGTTTCAGTTCCGCGCAGGCCTGGAGCAGAATATCCAATCCTTTTGCTGGCACCAGACGGCATACCGTAATCAGCTGAGGCACCGCATTTTCATGGGGAACGGGCTTGAATCTCTTATCATCGAATCCGTTATGGATGACGCCGATCGATTCGGGCGTGTTCACGTAGGGAGACATATACGCCTTGAAGGAGTTCGACACGGTCAGCAGTCGGTCGCTGATATGCTCTAGCTCCTTGTACAAAGACACCAGGAACCGGTGTTCCAGCCCTCCCTCCTTGATTCTTCCGTTGAGGATCAGCTCGCGCTCGTAACTGGAGTGCACGGTTTGGATGAGCGGCACCTCGGGGAATACGGCTTTCATCGACATGCCTGCGATCGGATGATGACTATGGATAAGATCATAAGGCTTTTGAATGCGCAGACGGGTCCACCACAGATAATCCCGGTAGGTTTGAAGGTATTTGGCCACGATCGGGCTCCCTTCGAACTCTCTCCAATCAAACGTGTGGAATACCGGATCCTCCTGGCCTTTGTTGCGGATCCGCTTAGGCAGCCAGAACATCTCCATCTCCCAGCGGGAGGAGTGAAAGCGCTCCTGCAAATATGGAATCATGGACGAGACGCCGCCCGGCTGTTCAGGAGGGAAGAATAACGCCTGAAGAAGTTTCATGGGGATCCCCCTTTCTCTAAATCTCTTTTCAGATTCTTTTTCGATATGATATATTAGAACATATGTTTCATGCAAAGGAAACCTATCCCTATTCAGGAGTGAATCGATTTGTCCTATGAATTGAACTACTGGTCCACTTCTCCACTACCCACCATATTTGCCGTATGCGGAGCTTATATCGCTCTCATGATGCTGATCATGTGTCTCTTTATGTACAGCAAGCAACGCAAGAATGCTTACATATATATGGCGGCAGCTTTCTTCTTCATTATGACATACGAGGGTCTGAACATCCATTCGGCATGGACGGGAAAACCTGTTTTCTCACCGGAGTCGGACGTTCTGCGTTTCATCCAGCTATTTTCGTTCGTTCTGCTGAACATCTCGGTTGTCATGCTGTACCGCAAAATCAAAACCATGCATTATTGGCTTCCCTTGTTGTCGGCCGCACTGCTTATGCTTCCATTCATGCTTCCCTCATTCCTTCCATACACCCTTGACCCGATATGGCAAAGCATATATTTTGACGTGCTGCAGCTCGCTGCGCTCTACCTGGCCTACACCCAAGTAACCCCGCGGATCGGACAGCCGATCAAATACGCGCTCGGGCTTGCCGTTTACGTCATCTGGACGATTCTGCAAGCGGTACATACCTATTCCGGCAGCCTGTCGCCTGCGCTTCAGGGACTGGCGCTCGCGCTGCCTGTGCTCTTTTACAGCATCGTGTTCTTCATTCTGTTCAGGCGCATCGTGGAGCTGATGCAGTCCATTTACCGGTCCGCCATTACGGACGGATTAACCGGGCTATACAACCGCAGGCACTTTATGAAGCATTTGGACCATTACGCGGCACAGGAGCTGAAGATATCCGCCATCTTCTGCGACATCGACAATTTCAAGAAGCTGAATGATACCCAGGGACACGCCAGAGCCGATGAAGTGCTGAAGCAGGTCGCCGCCATCATGGAGGAAGAGCTTGAAGGCATCGGAATTACGGGCCGGTATGGCGGCGAGGAATTGGTCGCCTTGGTCGTTGACCGCAAAGCCAAACCCGCGCAGGTCGCCGAGAAGATCCGAGCCCGAGTGGCGAGCGAGAGCATCGTAACCATCAGCATCGGATACAGCGTTCTGCGCAAAGGCGTTCGCGGCGATGAACTGATGAAACAGGCGGACAAAGCCATGTATCATTCCAAGACGACCGGCAAAAACAAGGTATCCGATTACCGGTCCCTCAAAACCTCATCCACCGAACCAACGGAATCCGCCGGATAACACTGGCGCGGACTGCCCACGATATGAAGGGGCGGTCTTTTTTTTGCTTGACATTTCTTTACTCCCCCTGCGGCAACGTGATAAACTAATGACCGATTCCTTAGAGACTAAAGAAGAAATGAGCTCTGAACAGGGATTAACTGCCTTAACGCAGCAACATGAACCTTATTCTAAAGAAGGAGCTATCAACGAATGGGAAAGGAACTATTGCCTGTCGGTTTCGTCACCAGCATAAACGAAATTCTTGGGGATGCCTCGTGTGACTTTTGGGACAGCTACGATTCGCCCCGCACCCATGGGCTGCGTCTTAACCGGCTGAAAGCGGTTCATGCCGCAGACAGCGTCAAAAAACTCATCCGGAACTTCCGGCTGACGCCTGTGCCCTGGTGTGAGACCGGATACTATTATGATGAAAGCGTTCGTCCAGGAAAGCACCCTTATCATGCCGCCGGACTATATTATATTCAGGAGCCCTCGGCAATGTCCGCGGTGGAACTGCTGAATCCTCAGCCCGGGGAGACCATTCTGGATCTTGCAGCGGCTCCCGGCGGCAAGACAAGCCATATCGCCTCGAACATGATGGGCCGGGGACTGCTCGTCTCCAACGAGATCCACCCCGAACGGGCGCGCATTCTGGCCGAGAACGTGGAACGTATGGGAATTACGAATACCGTCGTAACGAGTGCGGCACCGGATCAGCTATCCCGCCGTTTCGTTGCCTGCTTTGACCGGATCATGCTAGATGCGCCATGCTCCGGTGAAGGCATGTTTCGAAAGGATGCCGCTGCGATTGCCGAATGGTCGCCTGAACACGTGGATCTGTGCGTTGCACGGCAGTGGGACATTGTCCAGGAGGCTTACCGGATGCTCAAGCCAGGCGGAACGTTGGCGTATTCCACCTGTACGTTCAACACGGCGGAAAATGAGGAGATGATCGAGCGCATTCTCTCGCAGTATCCCGATTTGGAACTGCAGCAAATGAAGCGCTTATGGCCACATTTGGAGCGGGGCGAGGGGCATTTTGTTGCCATCTTGGTCAAAACGCCGGCGGCCGAGGCTTACAGCGACGATCAAGAGACCTTTACCAACAGCGGTAAGGCTCAGGCCAAATCAAACCGGGGCGGCAAACAGGCTCCTGCGCTTTCCGCCCTGGCCGACTTTCAAGACTGGGCGAAACAGGACCTCCCCGGCTTTGAGCTTGGCGGCGGCACGCCGATATTGTTCGGCGAAGAATTATATTGGCTGCCGGTCAGCGAGAGCGTCCCTTGGCACGATAAGCAGCTGAAGGGGCTGAAGATGCCGCGCGCCGGCCTTCATCTGGCCCACCTGAAGAAGAATCGGATCGAGCCGACTCATGCCCTTGCCATGTCCTTGATTCCAGACCAAGCCGCCAGAAGCTGGGATCTGCCTTCAGATTCTGCCGAAACGGCTGCTTATTTGCGGGGAGAGGTGCTCTCTATTCCTTCCGAATATCGGGGCTGGACTTTGGTGACTACGGACGGACTCCCCCTCGGCTGGGGCAAAGCCAGCGGCGGCCAGCTCAAGAATCACCTGCCCAAGGGCCTGCGCAATCCCAAGTAACGCCCCTTTCTAATCCCTCATAAAGTGGCAAACGGAGAAAGACTGTCGATACAACGGATACGATTTTAAATTACATTGAGCCTACGATAAGGCCAATAGATCAAATTAGCAGACGATTGCGTGCTTGCTGATTCATTTCGTAAAAAGGGACTGTACTCTTCTGCACCAGCATGCAGGAGTACAGCCCCTTTTTCATTTGAAATGCTTTTACGGCCATCCGGCCATCGCCGAAAACTAAGCGTATTTCCACTAAATCCAAGGGGATCTCGTCTATGGCATCCGGATATTTAGCACGATTATTTCTCGGCTGGAGCCGCCTGTTCCTTGGCTGGTATTGTGGCGGGTTTGCGAATCGTGGACGCCGCATCGGCATCCCGTATCCATAACGCCGCGCCTGCACCGATGAGCAGGAAGCCAGCGGCCCCAAGCAATGCTGCTCGATATGCCGTCAGATTCGGCCCCATCTCCCCCGCCGCATTTACGGTCTCCGTTCCAACGGCAGCCAAGATACCTGATAGAACAGCCAGCCCTATGGCGGGACCAAGCCTGTTCTGCACCGTAAACCAGGTGGAGGCGCGCCCCATCGAAGCAGGCGGGATGGTGGCGAAGGCAGCGATCTGAACGGATCCCACGGTCTGACCAAGGAAAATGCCGACGCCAAACAGCAGGGCCCGAATAAACCACGGATTCGTCCCGGCGTCCACCATGCTGAGCATAATAAAAATCAGCGCGGTAACCGCAAATCCCATGATGATCACTCGCCTAGGGCCCATCCTTGGATATGTCCTGGGTACGAGCTGCGAGGCAACCATCAGCCCGATGGCTTCGGGAAACGTCGTCAGCCCCGTATCCAAGGCGGAAACGTAGAGGGCGTTCTGATACATTAAGGGAAATACGTAGAGCATGCCCAGCAGACCTGCTGATGCACACATCGCGATGAAACCCGACGTTCGGAACAAGCGATTGCCCAGCAGCCGCAAATCCAGCAGCGGTTTCGCAGTCCTTAGCTCCACCTTCACCAGAGCAGTAAGCAGCAGGATGCCGGCCAGGCCGGCGCCCCATACCTGCGGGGCGTCCCACCCGTGCAGCGGCCCCTGGCTCAAAGCGTACATCAGCAGGGCAAGCCCCGGTGCGGACAGCAGCAGGCCCGGCACGTCCAGCTTGCCGGCATCCGGCTCCCGATGCTCCTTCAGCCAGAATAAACCGAACACGAGAGCGGGAATGCCGATCGGCAAGCTCACGTAGAAGATCCACCGCCACGTCAAATATTCAAGAAGCAGCCCGCTCACAACAGGGCCGATTGCAGGCGCAATCGCGATAGGCAGGATGAGCGCCCGGGAGATTTTCGCGCGCTCCTGCGGCGGGAACATGCGGAACAGCATCGCCATGCCGACAGGGGTCAGCAAGCCGCCGCCGATGCCTTGGATCACGCGAAAAAGCGTCAACGCTGCCAAGCTGTTTGCAAAGCTGCACAATACGGATGCTCCGGTGAAAAGGCCCAGTGCCAGGAGGAACGTACGCTTCGTTCCCCATGTATCGCCAAGCCAGCCCGCCATCGGCAGAACGATGGCCAAGCTGACCAAATAACCGACATTCAGCACGCCTGAAGCCGCAGGGGGCACTTCAAGCTCCCTGCTGATCGTCTGAAGCGCCACGTTCAGCACGGTGGCGTCCATGGCAACCACAAACATCGCGGCCACATAGACGATGCATACTACTTTTTTTGGATTCAGCCCATGGCTCATGGTCCAGGTTCCGGATTTGCTCCCGCATCGGCATACAAGCTCCGCGGCCGTAAATCGACCCAGTTCTCGTTGATATAGGCGACGCATTCCTCCCGCGTGCTAAGTCCCAGAACCTGGTTCCAGCCGGCCGGAATAGCCGCGAACGCCGGCCAGAGCGAATATTGGCCCTCATGGTTCATCAGTACAAGAAACTTGCCGTCGGCTTGCTCAAATGGATTGGTCATAGATCAGTTCCCTCCTGTCCCTCGTTGTCTCTGTTTTAGATGCCATTTCTTCAAGCTTGTTTAGAATAGTCTTGCCGATCTCATCCAGAGGTCCCGGCTGGCATAAATCCTTATGACGGCATTCGATATCGTGCCGCTCGATTGTGCCGCCCACGTAAGGCTCCCACATCTCCGGGTCGATGGGGTCAAACCAATCCGGGATGATCGTGGAGTGGAAGAATAACATATCTCCCTCAAACCGCTTCGGAACATAAGCCTTTAGCAGTTGAACCGAATTTTCATAGGTCGTCTTCAGATTCATGATCGTTTCTTCCTCAAGGGACGAGAGCGCGCTGCTCTCGTTACGCAGCAGTTCAAGGGCAGCTGCAATGGTTAACGGCGCGTCTCCAAGCCCCGCTTCAATGCTCTCCCTGTCGAAGCCTCCAAGCGCCAGCAGCGCGGTCAAAGCCTCGTCTTCGTCGGGTTTCTCCTTGATCGGCAAATAATGGCTCGGATAAGCATCCAGTATAGCGAGCAATTCAATGTCTTCACCCGCTTCCTGCAGCTGTACCGCAATCGACTGAGCGACATTGCCGCCCAAGGACCAGCCGAGCAGCCGATATGGCCCCGCTGGCTGTAGGGAGCGGATATGGCCGATGTAGTCTGCCGTCATCACTTCCAGTGATCCCGGCAGCTCCTCCGGATGGGCAATGCCCCTTGCCTGCAAGCCGTAAATCGGATAATTCATGCCGAGATGCTTCATCAAACCGGCGTAGCACCAGCTTAATCCTCCTGCCGGATGCACGCAGAACAGCGGGGTTTGATCTCCATGCGACCGAAGCGGAAGCACGACCTGCAGCGCGCTGTTCCCGCCGCCCATCTCAAGTTTGTCGACTAGCCCCGCTACCGTCGGTGCTTCGAATAATGCTGCAATGCTCAATTCTTTGCCGAGCGCTTCGCGAACCCGGCTGATGAGCCGGACCGCCAACAAAGAGTGACCGCCGAGCTCGAAGAAGCTGTCATCGATGCCGACCCGCTTGGCGCCGAGTATTTCGGCAAACAGCTCGCATAACACCTCCTCCTGCGGAGTTCGCGGATTGCGCCCATCCGCACCCGGCGACATATCGGGGGCCGGCAGCGCTTTGCGATCCAGCTTTCCGTTAGGCGTAAGCGGCAGCTTGTCCATCAAGACGAAGGCCCAAGGAACCATGTAATCAGGAAGCAGCGAGGCGGCATAACGGCGCAGCTCCGTACCCGAAGGCGACTCGCCGGGATTGCCGACGACATAAGCCGCAAGCCGCTGGTCTCCGGGCTGATCCTCACGCACGATGACAGCCGCCTGCGAGAGTGCCTCATGACGCACGAGGACCGATTCGATTTCGCCAAGCTCGATCCGGAAGCCGCGTATCTTCACCTGATGGTCGGACCGTCCCAAATAATCCAGCGTGCCGTCGGCAAAACGTCTCGCCAAATCGCCGGTTCGGTACATTCTTGTCCCCGGCGGGCCGTATAGGTCCGCCACGAACCGGTCGGCGGTAAGGTCGGGACGTCCCCAGTACCCGCGTGCCAATCCTGCGCCGGCGACATACATTTCCCCGATGACGCCATACGGAACGGGCTGAAGCCGGTCATCGAGCACGTACACCCGCAGATCCGGGATCGCTTCGCCGATCAGGCTGCCGGCTCCCGGCAGCGCCAGGTTTCGGTTCAGCTCCATGTAGCTGACATGCACGGTCGTTTCCGTTATGCCGTACATGTTGATCAGACGCGGGGCATCGTCGGCATGGCGCCGATACCAATCCGTAAGCCGGCCAAGCTCCAAGGCTTCGCCTCCAAACACAACGTACCTTAGCGACAACTGCCGACCCGTCTCCGGCTGCTCCCGATCCGCCTGAATCAACGGATAGAACGCCGACGGCGTCTGATTCAGCACGGTCACGCCTTCCCGGACCAGCAAGCCTAACATCTCTTCAGGCGAACGGCTGACCGTATGCGGAACCACGACGAGCCGGCCGCCGTACAAGAGCGGCCCCCATATTTCCCACACCGAGAAATCGAAGGCATACGAATGGAATAAAGTCCATACATCGGTTTCATTAAACTGGAACCAATGCCGGGTGGAATCGAATAGCCTGACGACATTCTGATGCGGCACCAACACGCCCTTCGGTTTGCCGGTGGAACCGGAGGTATAAATGATATAAGCGGCATTCTGCGGCATAAGCCCTCCAAGACGCTCACGGTCGCTTGGGTTCTCCTTGGAATAACGCTGCCATTGCATAGCCTCTTCAGGTCCATCGATGACAACGCGCAGCCATCGTCCGAAACTCGGCAGCTGATCCATCACGTGAACGCTCGTCATGACGCATACCGGACAAGCATCCTCCATCATGTAAGCCAATCGATCCTCCGGATACTCCGGATCCAGAGGCAGGTAAGCGGCTCCCGCTTTAAGCACGGCCAGAATGCCGACGACCATATCCACCGAACGCGGCAGTGCTAGAGCTACGATCTGCTCCGTACCGACGCCGGAGGCAATCAAGAAATGGGCAAGCCGGTTGGCGCGTTCGTTCAGCTCCTCATAACTCAGAGACTGGCCGTCATGGACAATCGCGACCGATTGAGGCGAGCGGCTGACCTGCGCTTCAAACCGCTCGGACAAGGTTGCCTGCTCGGTGACTGGCAGCGGCGCGCTCCATTGTTGACGAATATCCTCCCGTTCATCCACGGTTAGAATATCCAGTTTGCTGATGGATTTACTAGGTTCAACGACAGCACTTTCCAATACGCGCACGTATCGTTCCGCCATCGCTTCCGCCGTGCCGCGCTCGAACAAATCCGAGCTGAATTCTATGAGGCCGTCCACTCCGGCCGGCTCGCCGTTTTGATCCCGCCGCTCGGTCAGTTCGAAGGTTAAGTCGAACTTCGCCGTGCCCACGCTTTGCAGCTGAAGCTTCGAGCTGATTCCCGGAAGCTCAAGCGAAGTTTCCGGCGTGTTCTGCAGCACCAGCATCACTTGAAAGAGTGGGTGTCTCGCCCGGGAACGCGGAGGGTTCAATGTCTCGACAAGCCGCTCGAACGGCACGTCCTGATGCTCGAAGGCTGCCAAGCTCTTTTCCCGCACCCGTCGCAGCAGCTCATCGAACGTCGGATCGTTCGACGTATCCACGCGAAACACAAGGGTATTGATGAAGAAACCGATTAAATGATCCAGATTGTCGTCATTCCGACCCGATACGGGGCTACCGATCGGAATGTCCGTACCTGCACCCAGCTTCGTAAACAGCGCAGCCATCGCGGACTGAAATACCATGAATAAAGTCGCCCTGTTGCTCTGCGCGAGCCCATTCAACTGCAGATGCAGCTCACGGGATATCGAAAACGGCACGCTGCCGCCCTGATAGCTGGCCACGGCGGGCCGTGGAAAGTCCGTAGGCAGCTCCAATTGCTCCGGCAAGCCGGACAGCGCTTCGGTCCAATATGCCAGCTGGCGATCCATCAGGCTGTTCTCGTCGCCCGAGCGGCCAAACAGCTTCTGCTGCCACATGGCATAATCCGCATATTGTACCGGTAACGGAGTCCATGTCGGCTCACTCCCCAGGCACCTTGCCGCGTAGGCATCCGCTAGATCCCGCGCCAACGGGTTAAGCGACCAGCCGTCTCCAGCGATATGATGCAGCAGCAACAGCAGGACAAACTCTTGATCGCCCAGCTTGAACAGCTCTGCCCGAAGGGAAGTTTCGGCTGCAAGCTCGAAACGGTACCTGACGGCATCGGCCAATCGATCCGCAAGCTCCGCTTCGCGGATCTCGGTTACCATTAGCTCCGGCCGGGCCCGCTCGGCATCCAAAATGCGCTGATACGAAGCCCCGTCGTTTTCAGGATACACCGTGCGCAGCGACTCATGCCGAGCCACTACATCCCACAGTGCCATACGCAGCGATGCCAGATCGAGGTCACCCGACAAACGGGCCACAAGAGGAATATTATAGGTTGGGCTCGGACCCTCCAACCGATATAAAAACCATAACCGCTGCTGCGCAAACGACAACGGCAAGCGCTCGTATCTTGCCGCGGGACGCACGGCCTCTCTGGCTGCTTGCGCATGATCGAGCCGTTTGACGAGACTCGCGGCCGTTGACGCTTCGAACAGGCTGCCAATGCTTAGCTCTGCGCCGAATGCTTCCCGGATACGGACCATGACCCGGCCGGCTAACAGGGAATGACCGCCAAGCTCGAAGAAATCATCGTCGATGGTAACCCTCGGCAAGCCCAGCACCTCACCAAAAATCGTGCAAAGCATCTCCTCTTGCGGCGTTCGCGGCATACGCCCGGCCGCCAGCCGGACATCAGGCACGGGAAGCGCTTTGCGATCCACCTTCTTGTTCGGCGTGAGCGGCAGCGCTTCAAGGGCTGCGATGACAGACGGCACCATATACTCCGCCAGTTTCTCTGCGGCATAACTCCGTAAATCTGTCGAATCGATGGGATGTGGCCAGTCTGACGACGGAACGATATAAGCCACAAGCCGGCGATCTCCGACTCGATCCTCGCGAACCATGACAAAGGCCTGCTCTACTGCCGGATGAGCCACAAGCACGGACTCGATCTCGCCGGTCTCGATCCGGAAGCCGCGCAGCTTGATCTGATGGTCGGCGCGTCCCAAATAATCGATCCAGCCGTTCTCCTGCCAGCGGGCAAGGTCGCCTGTTCGATACATCCGGGAGCCCGGGGGGCCGTAAGGATCCGCGACAAACCGATCCGCCGTCAAGTCGGGTCTTCCCAAGTACCCCCGGCCAAGCCCCAAGCCCGCAATATACAGCTCGCCCGTTACGCCTGGCGGAACCGGTGAGAGCGAAGAATCGAGCACATACAGTCTCGTATTCCACAGCGGTCCTCCGATGGATGGCTTTTCTGGTGCTTGATCGAGTTTTGCCGCCGTCGAATAAATCGTTGTCTCCGTCGGACCATATTGATTGTTCACTTCGCAGTTCAGGTCCTGAAGCGCAAGCTTAAGACTGACCGGCAGCGCCTCGCCCCCGGTAATGACTTTGAGACGCTCAAATTTCCCTGGGCGGCAAGCGACAATCGACTGCCATAATGTCGGGGTCGCCTGCATGATGGTGGTTCTCGTCTCCCGAATTCGGCGTATGAGCGCCGCTGCGTCGAGAATGGTATCCCGCATCACGATGTCGAGCGTCGAACCGCATGCCAGGGGCAGCAGCATCTCCATGACCGAGATATCGAATGACATCGTGGTGACCGACAGCCAGCGGTCCCGCTCCCCGATGCCCAAACGTTCGCGCATATCCGACAGCAGATTGGCTAGGCCTTCGAACGTGAGCATGACCCCCTTGGGTCGGCCGGTTGATCCGGAAGTATAAATAACGTAGGACGGGTGAAGCGGCAGCAGCGGACGTACGCGATCAGCATCGACAGGATTATGAAAGACCTGCTGCTCCAATCGCTGAAGGGTAGCCGGGGCATCCAACAGGATTACGCCCTTATCTTCCATGACAGACGCGAAATGTTCAGACAGCTGCCGGGTCGTTATCAAGCATGCCGGGTTGGCATCGGCAAGCATATAAGCGATCCGTTCATCCGGATAGTCCGGATCCAATGGCAAGTATGCCGCCCCGGCCTTATGCACGGCGAGGATGGCTACAAGCATATCCACCGACCGTGGCAGCGAAAGAGCAACGATTCGCTCAGGCCCTATTTCCCGGGCAATCAGCAAGCGGGCCAGGCGATTCGCCCGCCTGTTCAGGTCCTCGTAACAAAGGGATAACCCTTCGCATATGACCGCTTCCGCCTGCGGCGTACGCGCAGCCTGCTCCTCAAATAATTGCGGTACGCTCAGCTGCGGCAACGCGCGGGTCGTATCGTTCCACCGAACAAGCGCCTTCTCGCGTTCGTCCGGCAAAATAAAGGCCAAGCCCCCGACGGGATCATTCGGCTCCGCTTCGGCAAGGCTGTCCAGCAGATACAAATAGCGTTGTAAATGGGACTCTAACTCCGCTGCGCCGTAAATCATCGGATTGGCATCCATGTCGATTCTCAGCCCGTGCCCGCCCAATCCGCCGTACACGTTCATCGTCAAATCATCCACGGGACCGGACGCAAGATTGCGGACGCTGCCTCGGAAACCGCCAACATTCAATTCCTCCGCAAAAGGCATCACATTCACGAGCGGTCCGAATAACCTGCGGTTGTCCGCAAGCAGCTTGAGATCACGCCGGATGTCCTGATGCCTGTAGCGCTGATGCCGCTTGATTTCGCGGTTCTCCCGTGCGACCTGCCGCAGCAGATCGATCAGGGTCATATCGGGCCTAACGCGCACCCTGAGCGGCAGCAAATTCATGACCATGCCCGGAATGCGGATGGATGACGAGCCAAGGCGGCACATCACCGGCAATCCAAGCACAATCTCCTCGGCGCCTGTTATACGATGGACATATAGAGCGGCGGCAGCCGCAATCACATCCGGCCAGCTTGTCCCTGCAGCTTGCGCTGCCGCCTGCAAGCGTTGCATTGAAGAGGCCGGAAGCTGCGCCGAACGGCGCAGGAAGCTCCTTGCCGAACGCTGTGCCTGTCCCCCTAAGCTGACCACCTCCGGCTCATCGGCAAAGCGCTGCAGCCAGAATTGGCGATCCGAGCCGAGCTGCTGCGACATACGGTAGGACGCATCTTCTTCCAGGATCGTCCGGAACCTGCCGAACGCGCCTATGCCGGAAGCGCCCCCGCCCGTTAAGTCCGTGTAGACCTCGGAAACTTTTTGCAGCAGAAGCGATACGCCGAATCCGTCGATCGCGATATGATGAATGCGTTGGTACCAATAGTAGCGATCGGCGGCGAGCTTGAGCAGCGCCTCCGTAAACAGCGGTCCTCGGCTTAGATCGATAGCTTGGGCAAGGTCATGCTCCATCCAGGTTTGGGCAGCAAGATGAGGATCCTCCATCCCGCTGACATCCATCACGCATAGAGGCCAGTCAGGAGACGGTTCGATCGACTGCCAAGGACCGTCCGCATCTTCGCCGAAGCGGGCAAACAGAGCATCGGCCTCCCCCACCACTTGGCGCAAAGCCTTCTCGAAGAGAACCGGATCTACAGGTCCTCGAATCTCAATGCATTCTGCCGTGTTGAATATCGGATTGTCGGGGTCCAGCTGCTGGGCATACCAAATTCCCAGCTGCGCTCCGGACAGGGACCAGCGCTCCCTCTTTTGCTCAAGCATACGAATTCCCTCCTTTTACACCGTATAGTAATCATAATTGGGCGGCGACACGCGCACGTTCTGCTTGTCCGACAGCAATCCCCACCAGCCTGCCAGTGTCGGCTGCTCGGCCAACTCCACAAAGCTGATATCCAAGCCCTCGCGCCGGAAGCGCTCGGCCAAACTCATGATGCGAATGGAATCCAGTCCCCAGTATTCAATCAAATGGTCATCCTCGCCGATGCTCGACGGCCGTTCCTGCAGCATTTCCGCTACGTTCTCTCGCAACGTTTGCAGCGTCAGCGGCGATTGCTCCTCCTCAGCATCTGCGGGTCTTCCCTCTCCGCTTGGAGCTTCGGAACGACCCGAGACGGGGTGATGCGCCGGCGTCAGCGAAGCGATCAGACGTTCCGTGGTCAGCGTAACGGCGCAGCGTTCCGCTGCATAAACAAGTGCCAGGCGGTGCTTCTCTAACGAGAAATCCGCAAGGGCATCCGCAATGAAGAACGGCTGTATGTCTTTCATGAAAGCTTCGCCGGCGGTCAACAGACAGCCGATATGAGCATAGATCCCGCAGATCATAAGCTGGTCGCGGCCTAGCTCGCGCATGATTTCATGGAGATCGGTCTTCTGGAAGGCGCTGTACCTCCATTTGGTCAACAGCATATCCCGTTCCGACGGCGCTACCGCGTCCACGAACTTTTTCTGGTAGGGACCGTCGTTGATGCCGGATCCCCAGAAATCCTGCAGCAGGCCGCGCTGCTCCGGTGCCTGGCCCCCGGGCTGGGCCGAATAGATCACGGGAATGCCAAGCTCCGCGCAGCAGGAACGCAGCTTCTGAATATGGGCGATCAGTTCCACGACCGGCGATTGATCAGGCGTGAACGCGTCGATGAAATATTGCTGCATATCGTGGATGAGCAGCACGGCACGGTTCGGATCCGCCGTCCATGCTACCTTGTTCTTGGGCAGGTCGGTCTCCCCTGGCATGGGATAAGGTAAAATCTTAGGAAGTGCCATCCATATCTCCTCATTTCGAAGTTATTTGGAAAGATTCAGCCGTGCGTCCTGATTCTGAGCCGCGAGCTCTCGCAGCTGCTTTTTGCTTACTTTGCCGACACCCGTGTGGGGGAAGGAATCGATAAATTTCACCCGATCCGGGATTTTGTACGCAGCGAGCCCTCTATTTCTGAGAAACGCCTTCAGCTCATTGCCGCTAACCGCGCCATGATGAACGATAACGAAGGCGCAGGTCCGCTCGCCCAGATACTCGTCCGGCATGGCGACCACGGCAGCATCATGCACGCTGGGATGGGCAAGCAGATGGTTCTCCACCTCTTCGGCCGCAACCTTGTCCCCCCCTCGGTTAATTTGATCCTTGGAACGGCCTTGGATCACCAGATAACCTGAAGGCGTCATGCTGGCAAGGTCACCTGTGCGATAGAAGCCGTCCGTGGTAAAAGCCTTTTCGTTATGCTTATCCGCTTTATAGTAGCCGCGAATGGTATAAGGCCCCCGTGTCAGCAATTCCCCGACTTCGCCGGGGGCAACCTCGACATCATCCTCATCGACCAGCCTCACTTCATCGTACGGGGACATGGGCCGCCCCTGCGTATGCACCGTTATGTCTTCGGGGTCATCCAGCCGGGTATAGTTCACCAAGCCTTCCGCCATCCCGTACACTTGCTGCAGCTTGCATCCCAGCACCGTTTGCACGCGTTGGGCCGCCTCCGCACTGAATTTGGCTCCGCCTACCTGCAGCACCTGCAGATTGGAGAGGTCTTCGGAACGGGATGGTGCCGCTTCAAGCCAAATCAAGGCCAGGGGCGGAACGACCGCCGCTATCGTGACGCCCTCGGAGGCGATCAGCGGAAATGCCGCATCCGGACTCGCTGACCGTGCAAGAACAACCCTGCCTCCGGCATACAGCGTCCCCAGCACGCCAGGCGAGCTGAGCGGGAAATTATGCGCGACGGGCAGTACCGCCAAATAAACGCTATCCTTATCCAGCGAGCAGATTTCGGCGCTCATGCGCAAGCTGTAGATATAGTCGTCATGCGTGCGCGGAATGAGCTTCGGCAGTCCGGTCGTCCCGCCCGACAGCTGGAGAAACGCGACATCACCGGGATTAGGGCCTTCCGCGTCTGATCCGTACGAAGAGCACTCCGAATCATCGAGGTACAAATCGTCCAGGGATACGAACGCCCCCGGACCCGGGTCGCCGGCTACGATGACATGGCGGAGGGAAGGGACCGATGCCTGAACCTGAGCCGCCAGGTCGCGATAGTCGAAGCCCGATTCCATATCGGGAATGATATACGCGGCGGCTTCGCTAAAGCCGCATAGATATACGATTTCGTTCCGGCGGTGAACGGGCAGAGCGAAGACGGGAAGCGCCCCGATGCGGAACAGCGCGAATATCGTATCGAAAAATGAAGCGATATTCGGCAGCTGAACGATAACCCGTTCCCGTGCCTTGATGCCGAGCTTAAGAAATCCCGCGGCCAATCGATCCACCCGGTTGTCCAGCTCGGCGTAGCTTACGTGCCGGTCGCCGCACACGACCGCAACCCGTTCCCCATGCGCTGCAGCCTGTTTCCGCAAGAGCTCTCCAAAGGTTTCGCCCTGCCAGCAGCCTGCCTCCCGGTAGCGGGCGGCAAATTCCTCCGGCCAAGCCTTACAACCTGCCAACATTCCTCATTCCTCCTCCAACATCGTTGTTTGTTGTTCATTCAAACCCATCGCGGCCAGAATCGTGCGGAATTTGGCCGAAGTCTCGGCCAGCTCCGCCTCCGCTATGGAACCGGTCACGATTCCTGCGCCTGCGAACACCCGCAATAAGGTTCCTTCCGTTTCTGCGCAGCGAATCGTCACCGCCCACTCCCCATCCCCGTTGGCATCCGACCAACCGACGGCTCCCGAGTAGAAGCCGCGATCGAACGGCTCGATCTCTTGTATGGCATCCCGGGCCGCTTCGGTCGGCGTGCCACAGATTGCCGGCGTCGGGTGCATGGCCAGGGCAAGCTCCAATGAAGATACCGATTCATCCTTCAGGACGCCATTGATTTCGGTGGATAGATGCCACATGGCTTTGGTCTGTACGAGCGAAGGTTCGGCGGGAACCTCCAGCTTGCTGCAATAAGGCTGCAAGGCCGATGCAACGGCATCGATCACGATGGCATGCTCATATCGGTCTTTGGCGGATGACAGCAGGGCTGCCGCCCGCCGCTGATCTTCAGCGGGATCGGTGCTTCGTGCCGCAGAGCCCGCCAATGGATTTCCTTTGATTCGCGAACCCTTCTTCGTTATTAAGAGCTCGGGGCTTGCGCCAAAGAGCGTCCTGGTGGATGCAACGGCATCCGGGCTTGAAGTGTGGGACGATTCGGGTGCCAACGGTACGGCAAACGTGTAGCCATGTGAGTGGTGATAAGCTAAATGAGTCAATATCTGTGGAATGGACAGGGCATGAGGAAGCGTGATATCCAGCGTTCGGGAAAGCACCGCTTTATGGAGTTTCTTTTGAGAAATGAGGTCCAGCAGCCGGTTCACGCCTTCCTTGAACGCCGTCGGCTCCGGAACGGAAAGCACCTTGTAACTGGAAATTCGGAGCATTTCCGGAGCCTTGCCTTCAGAGTATAGAAGGGAATCGTGCCAGTGGGCCGAAAGCGGAATAAACAGACTGGCCGGTTTTTGAATGTCAAAAGGTATGGCGCCAACAACAACGGCATCCGGCCGTCCCGCTTGCTTCGCGAATTCCAGCAATTCACGGACGCGTTCCGGCAGCGATCTGTGCCCGGTCCCCGAGGGAACCGGCAATCTGGAATACTCTCCATGCGTTAACAGCGTCTTGCGAGGTGATGAGAAGAAGAAAGACGAACCGACCTGGTATTGTTCCATAAGTTGCGCAGCCTCCGCTGCGGTTGGAGCATCATAGTGTAACATTTCAGTCTCCTCTCTGCTTATGAGCCTACCTAGTATATTGAATTTAGAAAATCATCAAGCATGAAAACCCGTAAATGCTCAGCATCCCAACGTCGCGCCGCCATCCACGCATACGTCCTGCATCGTCATGTGCCCGGCCCGATCGGATACGAGGAAAATGACCGCATCCGCAATGTCCGAAGGGAGCGCGATTTTGCCAAGCGGTATGCCGAGGCGGAAGGAGTCCGGCGCCCCCTCGATAATGGGCCTTGCACCTTGATCATCCATCCATAACAAACGCTGCATTTCGGTGTCCGTAGAGCCCGGGGAAACCACGTTACAACGGATATGGTGGCGTGCATATTCGAGCCCCAGGCATTTCGTAAACATCGTGGACGCCGCCTTGGAGGCGGCGTAGGCCGACATCTGGGACCGCGGAACCTTGGACGCATTCGAGCCTACCGTCACGATAGCTCCGGAATGACGGCTCGCCATGCGTCTCACGACGGAGCGTGACGTGTAGAATACGCCGTGGGTATTGACGTTGAAGTGGGCCTGCCAATCCTCGTCTGTAAGCGACTCGACCCCGCCGACCCGCAGCACTCCCGCAACGTTGACGAGAATCTCGATCGGTCCGAGCTCATCCTCAACCCGTTCGACCATCGCTTCAACCTCGGCACTGCGGCTCACATCCGCCTTGTAAGCCGCGGCATGAGCGCCTGAGCCGGATAGGTCGGCCGCAAGGCGGAGCAGCTCGTCTTCCTTCCGGTCGCAGGCGGCTACAACGGCTCCTTGCCGGGCAAGGGCCCGTGCCACCGCTTCGCCTATTCCTTGGGCGGCACCGGTCACGAGCGCTACTTTCCCTCTAATGCCTGTGCTCTCCATGGTGATCATCTCCTTCCTGTACAGGATGAAGGGCAAACCGTAATGCTCTGCTGATGAGGACCGGCAGCACGGATAGATGCCCTTCCCCCTCAAACTCCTTGAATTCGGCATGCATGCCATACTCGGACAGTACAGCCAGACGTTCGGCGAGCTCAGATGCACGGATGCAATTGCCGGTGACATGGGGCCTTTCGAGCTCTCCTGCGCCAAGCAGCAGCCGGACAGGATAAGGTTTTTCCTTGACCTGATCGGCATAGCGCTGCTCCAGCTCGCGTAAACACTCCGAATTCCAGTGAATAGAAGGGCTGCCGGCGATGTAACACGAGAACGCCTGCGGTTTGCTGAACATGGCATAGAGCGTGAACAGCCCGCCGAGGGAATGGCCGAATATCGTCTGGCGATGCCGGTCAATGTTGAACTCGCCCTCGATCTGCGGTTTCAGCTCCTCCTCGATGAATTGCAGAAACTCAGCCGCTCCCCCCTGCTCCGGCACGGAATCCCCGTCCAGCTTGTTTCTGAACTTCGTGTTTGGATAGGGCGTGTAATCATAGAACCGGTCCGAAGCATACTGCCCATCCGTCTCGTAACCGATGCCTACAACGACAGCCGGCAATATCCCGGTTTTGTCCGGCCTGTGGCACTGCAGGCGCAGCGTCTCGACCATCGTGTGAAACACGCTGTTCCCGTCCAGTAAATAGATGACCGGATATCCGGACGGCGGAGCCGGTCCCGTCGGCTGTGCCGTTATGATTCGATAGCGGCGCCCGCCCCTCGAGTGCATCACCCAATGCTCCGCACGGGCCAGCACCACGCTGTGCCTCATCATGTCTACGGAAGTCGTATGATGGCTCATATGTTCCTCCTATTGCCCCGTAATGGAGCGAACGACGTCATCCACGATTTTCTCGTAAGCGATCAGGCCGCTTCCCAGCCAGTATTCGTTATCGGCTTCATAGACCTGACCGCTCTTGACCGCGGGCATGCCTTTCCAGATCGGGCTTTCCGTCATTTCCTTCATGCGTTCCGTTCCTTGATCATAGGCGTTGATGACGAATATATAGTCCGCATCGAGCTGCGGGAGTATTTCCAGAGATATGTTAGCTGCATTTTCATTCTCAACCAGCTTGGACTTGCCTAGTCCCAGGTCCTGATGGATGACATATCCGCACAGGTAATTTCCGCCCATCAAACTGACTCCTCTGGGTGCGAATCGGATAATGGCCACGTTCTTGTCCCCTACAACGGAACTCAGCTTCGCCTTCGCTTCGCTTGCTTTTTGCTGATAATTTTTCAAGGCGGTCTCGGCCTCCGGCGCCTTCCCAAGCAGATCGCCCAGGGTGGTCAGCGATTTCTCGACATTCCCGGAAGCATTTTTGAACACGTACGTCGGCGCGATTTTGGCGTATCTCTCATAGGTGCCGTCCGCCGCGTAAGTCTCCGTGTGAAGCACGATAAGATCCGGTTCGTAGGACATCAGGGCCTCCGGCGAAGGCAAGCCTCCCGAAAAATCGATCAGGGGAATGCCCTCCAGCTCCTCCTGCAAATAAGAGTGCCCCAGCTTGCCGTTGGCCCATTGGGCAACGGGCTTCACGCCGAGCTTCAGCAAGGAATCTTCCATGTTCGGCGCAAACACCTTGTTCACCTCAGCCGGAATCTTCACTTCGTGCCCAAGCTCATCCGTTACCGTACGTTCCTCCTTCGTGGACGTCTCCTCACGGTTCGTCCCTGGTTCCTCCGTCGACGCTTGGCTGCTCCCTGCTTTGCCGGACGTCTCCACCGCTGCGGTCTTCACTGCCTCCTGATCGCCACCGGACGCTTCGGTCTCCGCCTTATCCCCACAGCCTGACAGCAAGCCTATGATGACGGCACAACACGCAAGTGCCGCTATATTGATCCTCCAAATTCTCTTTCCACGATTGAAACGTTTTGCCACAATGTATCTCCTCCTGTGATAATGATTCTCAATTAAGACGAGTATATATTACGTAGCAAACGATTCACCATGGCTTTTATCCAGAAGTCCGTTTGGATTATCTCCTGTAAACAGCAGCATCGCCTCGTCCAGCATTCTCGTCACGGCAAGCGCGGAGTATTCGAACCAAGGATCGGACGAGATCGTATAGACCCTTCCTTGAGCGACGGCTCGAAGCCTATGCCACTCGGCGGAATGCTGGAGCGCGAGCCAATAGCGCCGCGATGCGGCTTCCGGGCATACCGCGATCAGAATCCGGTCCGGATCGCACTGCTGTAAATCATCCATCGTTATCTGCTGATTCCGGCTGGAATCAAATCGGTAAGCTCCCTTGATCTGCAAATCCTTAAACAGCACTTCCTCAAGCCCCCGGTTACCGTAGGAATAGAGGTTTTGCCCATATATCCGCAGCGCGGCAACACGATCATTCCCCACCACTTCCTGCATTCGCGAGCGTGCCTGCGCCACTTTCCGTTCATACTGTCCGATCCAGAACTGTGCTTGTTCTTCCTTGTTCAGGAATGCCGCGATCAGCTCCAGCTGCTTCTTCCACCCTGCATGGGACGGAACAATGAAGGTGGGGGCGATAGGCTCCAGCTTGGCGATTTCCTCTTCACTAAGGTGATCCATGCCGATAATGACGTCGGGTTTGGCGCGGAACAGCTGCTCGATATTCTCCTCAAAGCGGCTGTCCGGATAAGGGCTCGTCAATTTCAAGCGGGACTTGATCTCCGAATTGTAGGCATTGTAATAAAACGGGGTCCACTTCGCATCAAGCGGCGCGGCGGCTGGAATGACGTTCAGCGCCACCAGCTGCCCGATGATCGAAGAAGAACAGGCCGCGATCAGCTGCCTCGAATTTCGGGCATATTCCGACGGCGACATGCCCACCTTCTTTTTAAATATCCGGCTGAAATAAAACTCGTCCTTATAACCAACCTTCTGTGCGATATCCCGAAGCCGGTCGTCCGATTCGGTCAAGTAACGCTTGGCGTGATTCATGCGAACATGCGTCAGGTAATCAATCGTGGTCTGGCCGAATGTCTTCTTGAACAGGTCCACGAAATACTTGGGGCAGATATTAGCCATTCCGGCCAGTCGGCCAATGGTCAACGCCTCGTGATAGTGGCTGTCGATGTACTCCTTGATCTCCACCAGGCTGGTTTTTCCGCTGCGATCCGAATCCGATGCGTTATCTATGATCAGCTCTTCTTCCGTATGCATGAGTTGCCTCCTTTTTTCGATAAAACGATATGCCGGCGTGGTGTTTCCGCTCTTATAACTGATAATGATTATCATTTTCATTGATTAAAATAGCATGCCGCTTCTATCGTGTCAATCCAAATTTGGAAGGATCTGCTTGTCTTCATCTTCTTAGAGAATGCGGTTAACCGGCTCCCAATCACGCAAAAAACCCGCCCTCGGGCACTTTTTTTCAAGTGTCCTATGGCGGGTTCTCGCTTCTGCAATATTCAATTTTTACGACAAGCAGTATTTCACCAGCGCCTCGTGTACGCCGTCCTCGTTATTCGAAGCCGTTACCGCATTGGCGGCGGCCTTGACCTCTACCGGCGAATTATCCATCGCTATGCCCATGCCTGCGTAAGTGAGCATCGTAATATCGTTGAAGTAATTGCCGATGGCCAGCACTTCGTCCGGCCGATAGCCTCTTTTGGCTGCCAGCTGCTTCAGCGCATTTCCCTTGGATGCTTGGTTGTGCATCAGGTCGATAAAGAACTCGCCGCTTCGCAGCATGTTGAAGGGCAGGGTCCACTTGCTCCAATCCGCATAAACGCGGTCGATATCGGCGGATTCGCCGAATACCGTAAATTTCACGACCGGGTCTGACAGCTCCTCCCATGACGGCAGGTTGCTTGGCAGCATCAAATAGTTCTCGTACATCGAACGTACCGGTCCGGCAAGCTCCTCCACCTGGTCCACGTACATCTCGAAGGCGGTATTCACGTCAAAATGCACCCCGTGCTCACGGCAATATTTCATGAAGGGTTCCAGCTGACCCGGGTCCATGCCGAACTGATGCACGATGTGATGGGTCTCCACTTCGACCGTTGCCGCGCCGTTATGGCTGATGACATAACCGCCAAGACCCATGCTTTTCATGAAAGGAATCGAATTCAGCGGTCCTCTGCCCGTGCACAGTACGATCTCTACCCCTTGTTTTGCGGCTTCCATCACGGTGTTCCTGGTCTTCTCCGTAATTTCATGATGATCATTCAACAGCGTTCCGTCTACGTCAAGCGCAACCAATTTGTATCCCATTCTCCATCCATCCTTTAAGTCTCTATTTCTCTATTCTGATCCGGCTCTTCCGATCAAAGCCAGTTCCTGCTCGGTCAGCTCCCGGTAAGTTCCGATCTCGAGATTTTCATCCAATCGAAGTTCGCCCATGCTGATTCTTTTGAGATACACGACTTTTTTGCCTACCGCTTCAAACATCCGCTTGACCTGATGAAATTTGCCTTCATGGATGGTCAGCGAGATGCGGGACAGCTGGTCTCCGTCCTCCCGTTCCTCATGGGAATGGATCGCCAGTTCTCCGGGCAAGGTTACGTATCCGTCATCCAATGTGACTCCTGCGGCAAACCGACGTACATCCTCTTCGTCCACGCGGCCCTCTACGGTCGCTTCATAGGTCTTGGGGATATGCTTCCGGGGCGACAGCAGCTCATGGGCCAACTTGCCGTCATTCGTAAGCAGCAGCAGTCCTTCCGTGTCTTTATCCAGCCTGCCCACCGGAAACGGCTCGAAGACCCGATATTCCGCATCCAGCAGATCCAGCACCGTACGATCGCGCAGATCCTCGGTTGCCGAGACGACGCCCGGAGGTTTGTGCAGCATGAGATACACGTACTCCCGGTATTGAATGGTTTCCCCTTCAAACTCAATGATATCCGCGTAGGGATCCACATGTTTCCCCGGATCCTTCGTTATCGTTCCGTTGACGACGATGCTCCCCTGCTTCGCTTTTTTCTTTAATTCGGCCCTCGAGCCGAATCCCAGATTGGACAGCACCTTGTCCAATCTTTGCGTTCTCCTGCCTTTGCCACTCATACCGATGTCCACCTCCACCCTGCCGGATACTCGTTCTTCAACATGCCTGACTGCCATTTGCCCCAGCCGGCCGAGTATCCGTCTATACACACTAACACGTAACCCTTCGCTTCAGCACCCGACCGGCACGTCAAGCGTTCCTCCGAAATCGACAAGGTTTCCCCTTTCAAATACCGGACCGCTTCGCCGTCTTGTGAAGACAGGCTCACATGCCGGGCGGCCTCATCCGCTTGCAGCGCCGTGGCCAAAGGATGCCCCGGCACGAACCGTTCATTCTTCAGCTGTCCCATGTACCATCCGGGACGGATGGCCTTCAGCTGTTTCAGACGCTCCTCCGGCAGTGGCGATACGTACACATGGCTGCCGTAGATAACGGGATATCCCTGCAGCTTAACGTGCAGCTGCTCATGGATAAAGGCATGGAACGGGTCGATCGAAGTCGGATTCGACTGACGATCTCCTCCGCTTCGGCGGGATGCCTGCTGACGCGAAGCGCCGTTGCTGCCCCTCCCGGGTTTTCCCGGCCGATCTTCCCGGAGCGCGGATTTTCCTTTACGCTCCCTTGATGGTTCGGTCCGCGGGGAGACAGCAAGCGAACCGTGGTCCAGGCCGCCTGTCTGGATCCAAGGAGCTTGGTCTTTCTCGGCCTCCCGGAGGTCCAGCTCGCCTTCCCGCTGAAGCACGGCCATGAAATGCCCTTCGCCTCTGACCTTATGCGGCCACAATCGGGCGGTACCGGCAAGCTGCCCCAGCACATCGTCTTTCACGTTCCCTTGGCTCGCCATCCAATCCGTTTCTCCCGGGGAAAAGAATTCCGAATGATCCACCGGAACCACGCGAAAATCCGGATGTTCGCTCAGAAACTCCGCAATCATCCCTTCATTCTCTTCCGGCGAGAAGGTGCAGGTGGAATACACGAGCCGGCCTCCCGGGCAGAGCATGGCTGCCGCCGATTTCAGGATATCCCGCTGCATCTCCGCAAACTTGAGCGGAGACGATTCCTCCCAGTACTTCAGCATGGATTCGTCTTTGCGGAACATCCCTTCGCCGGAGCATGGAGCATCGATCAATATTTTCGTGAAAAATTCGGGAAAAGCTCCGGCAATCCGCTCCGGCTCCTCATTCAGCACCACGGCATTCCGTACTCCGTACATCTCCAAATTTTTGGCCAGCGCTTTGGTGCGGTCCGGATGCAGATCATTGCTGATCAGTACTCCCTGACCCTGCAGCTTCGCCGCAATCTGCGTGGATTTGCCCCCGGGAGCGGCGCACAAATCCAGTACCCGGTCGCCCGGCGTAACATCAAGCAGCTCGACGGGAGCCATGGCGCTCGGCTCCTGGATATAATAAAGCCCTGCATGATAGTAAGGGTGCCGCCCCGGGCGCTCCCCCTCCTGAATATAGTAACCGGTTGGACACCAGGGGATGGGCGCAAGGGCAAAGGGGGATATTTCCAAGAAATCGGCCTTGCCGATCTTCAGCGTGTTCACCCGAATGCCGGCAAACGGGGGTTGTTCATAAGACTTCATAAAATTGTCATAGTTTTCGCCGAGCAGCGATTTCATCTTCGCCAGAAACGGCGAAGGCAGACGTAATGCCATACTAAGTACCTACCTGTTCTGTATCGTATCGGTTTGAAGTGTATTTTCGCACAGCCGAAGCGAACTTTCGCATGTTCCGCTGCGACTTTTAATATTGTATAATAAACTACATTAAAAAGGACAAGTCCTTGTTTATTATTACTCATTAGGGGGTGGATCCATGAACCGCAAAAAAAAGAATAAATACACCGCGTTATACGCCTTCGGGGGAGTCTTCGTACTGTTGGTTGCCGCACTCGTTTTCTTGAACGGTCAAGGAGAAGCAAGCGATTTATACGGCGGCAAGAAGGTCTCCAGCCTGAACCCGGCTACACAGGAGCTCCTTAATGATCCGAATTACCAGCAAATCGTTTTGCCGGATCAGCTGAAGAGCAAGGTCGACAACAAAGAGAACTTCTTCGTATACTTCTTTGCTTCCGATTGTCCGCACTGCCGGGCGACGACCCCGGAATTGATGCCATTGGCCGATGACGCCGGCATTACGATGCACCAGTACAATCTCCGCGAGTATCAGGAGGGCTGGAGAGAATACAACATCGAGTTCACCCCGACGCTCGTTTACTTCGAGAACGGCGTAGAGAAGGAACGCATGGTCGGCGGCTTGAAACCGGAAGGTTCCAGCGAAGGCTACTCCATCGACGACTTCAAGCAATTCTTGGATAAATACAAAGGGAGCGTGACGAAATGAACCGCACCCGCGCCATTCTCTTTACCTTCGTCATATCGGGCATGCTGCTAACCGCATGCGGCGGCAAAGAATCCGCTGCCAGCCATCAGCACGGCGCCGATTCCGAACGATACGAGACAACGGCCAGCCTGACGGTGATGCCGGAGTTTCTGTCCAATTACACCGACAATACGCAAGCAACCTATGCCACGGTCGGAGAACTTGAGGACATTATCAAGGAAATCAAATGCTACTGCGGCTGCATGGACGAGGAGACCGGCTATCACGATTCCCTCCACCGCTGCTTCATCGCCGAGAGCAAGGACGGCGAAGTCAAATGGACGGACCATGGTGCCCAGTGCGGCATCTGCCTGACCGAGCTTCAGGATGCCAAACGGCTCCATGACGAAGGAAAATCCGTTGACGAAATCAAACAGTTCATCGATGACAAATATAAAGGCACCGAATCCTGAGATTGCCCCACAAAGTGGAGCCTATGCTTCGATGCTTATTCCAATTACTTTGCGGGGGGCCCCAAGACATATAAATGCAAATCACAAATAAGAGCTGCCCACACGTAGATCCTTCTACAGACGGGCAGCTCTTTTTTCACTTATTCTCTCGGCGCTACTTGGCATGTGCCCGCTCCGGCTTGCGCCGCTGCGGAATGTTCGGCTTGATGCGCTCCGATGCCAACTGAACTGCCTGCTTAAGCTCAGTATCCCCAATTTCGATCGTCAGATCCCTATAGGGAAACGGATGAACGTCATACGTTAACAGCTGCTTGGCGTAGTCCCGCACCTCGCTCACCAGCTTCCCCATCGAAATCCCGAGTTCATCCCAGGGATAGCTTTCGAGCCGGGAGGCGGCGCTTGTGAACATCTTATATGCTCCTCTTACGTTGTTGTTCCGGAAGTGAAAGAGCCCGACTGCCACTTGCAGCAGCCCCTTGTACCTGGGATCGCGATCCCGTTCCAGCCACAGCTCCTCCAACACCTCATGGCATTCGAAGTAGTCCCGGTCCCGGTTGAAATAGACGAGGTAAGCGACATATAGCGGCTCATAGCTCATCTTCATTTACTTTCTTCTTGGCTGCCGCCAGCAGCTCCTTCACTTCGTCCAGAAGCACCTTCATCTCATCCATGTCATGAGCCTGCCATATCGCATTAAAGCGGCTCTGGAATGCGATCGCCTCGTTGACCAGATGGAAAAAGTACAGCTTGTGTATCGCGTTCAGCACCTGCGTGGTAATATTGGAATCGTCCTCGAACTGCCGCTGCGCCTCCAGAATATCCTCACGGATGCTCGACATTTCCGTATCCAGCGTATTGGCCGCTTCTCCGGCCTTCTTCAGGCGCGCCCGAATGTCATCCGGCAGGCTTTCACGGTACTTGTAGCTAAGGGAATGCTCAATCGTAGCCCAGAAATTCATGGCCAGCGTGCGGATCTGAATTTCGGCAAGCACCTTCTTTTGTCCCAAAGCCGTTTGCACCGGATATTCAATGATCATATGAAAGCTCCGATAGCCGCTCTCTTTGAAATTGGTAATGTAATCCTTCTCATATAGCACAGTTAGGTCTTTCCGTGCCCGGATATATTCGGCCACCCGCCGAATATCCTCCACGAATTGACACATAATGCGAATGCCTGCGATATCCTCAATCCCGGTTTCCAACTGGTCCATCGGCACATTGAGGCGTTTCGCCTTGTCCAGTATGCTCGAGATCCGTTTGACCCGACCCGTTACGAATTCGATGGGTGCGTATTCCTCCCTTTTTTTCAGTTCGGAACGCATCGTCTTGAATTTGACCTTCAATTCCTCAACGGTCTGCTCATACGGAAGCAAAAATGTCCCCCAGTCTCTAACGTCCATCGCCTTGCCTCCTGTCTTTACCCCTTTACCGATGATTAGCGCCGACGGCTTCGGAAATATGGCTGAAGCCATCCCGTGCAAGCAGCTCCCGGAGACCGGAATGAAGCTTGCGATTCACCTCTGGCCCTTCATAGATAAGTGCTGTATAAATTTCCACCAGGCTTGCGCCTGCCCGTATTTTGTCATAAGCATCCCTTGCCGTAAAAATTCCACCGGAACCGATAATCGGAAGCGAACCGCCGGTTTGCTTGTAGATTCGCGACACGATCTCCGTCGAGCGGTTCCGCAGCGGCTTGCCGCTCAGGCCTCCGGTTTCCTTGGCGTTGCTGTGCGTCAGGCCGTCCCGCGAAAGCGTCGTATTCGTGGCGATAATGCCGGAAACGCCGCTAGCGCTGATCGTATCCACCATGAATTCCAGCTCCTCATCGCTCACATCCGGCGCAATCTTCACCAGAACGGCCTTCTCGCCCCCATGGATCTTCGCCTGCCGCGACATTTCGTTCATCACAGCTTCCAGCAGGGATGACAATTCGCTTCCATGCTGAAGGCTGCGCAAATCCGGCGTGTTCGGCGAGCTGATGTTGACAACAAAAAAGTCGCCATACGGAAATAAAGCTTGAATGCAAGCTTCATAATCATCGTTGGCTTTCTCGTTTGGCGTTGCCTTGTTCTTCCCGATGTTGACGGCAACCGGAATGCGGCGTTCCTTGAGTGCGGACAGCCTTTTGGCCATGGCCTCGGCCCCTTCGTTATTGAAGCCCATCCGGTTGATGAGCGCCTCATCCGGAGGAAGCCGGAACAATCGCGGCTGTTCATTGCCTGGTTGTCCCTTCGGGGTTACCGTGCCTACTTCCATAAATCCGAAGCCGATGGAGGAGAAGCCTTTGACGGCGTGAGCATTTTTGTCCAACCCGGCGGCAAGTCCGACCGGCGTCGGGAAATGAAGCCCGAACAGGTCCACTGCCAAATCCGGCGTTTCGTTCACACCATACATCCCCCGCATGACAGCGTCTGCGCCGACCACGCCGGAGGCACGTCCAAGGCCGCCAACCACAAGGTGGTGGGCTTTTTCGGGATCCAGTCTAAAAAATATAGGTTTGCCTATGTTGCGGTACAGCACATCCACTCTTCCTCTCATCCAGTTATTTCTCTATCCTTCAGTTTATCCGTTTCTTCCTCAAAAAGAAAGTTCTTCGGCATAAACTGAGCGATCGTCCCGGCTTGAAAGCGATATGGCAATTTTAGGACAAACCCCTTACAATAAAGGAAGATTGTACAAATCATTTCACGATCATGAGAGAAAGAGGGGAAAGACATGTCAGCCAAACGTAAGCCTCCGACCTTGCAGCAAAAAAAGAAGAGGTTAATAAGAAGGCCATACTATGGATCAGCTCCGGCATCGCTCTTCTGATTATCCTGATTATCGTTCTGATTGTGATCGCCCAGCCTTAATCCAGCCAGTGATACACCTTGCCCGGGTTGGTCTGACCCTGGGTATGCTTGAGCTTAAAACGCTCTTTCGGCGTCCACAGGTCCTCGGGCAGGACCCCTTCCCTTATTTTCACGGCGGTTCCCATCGGAACCAAGTCAAACAGCTCCTCCACATCCTCAGTCAGCATACGGATACAGCCCTCGGATTCGTTCGCGCCGATGCTGTCCATGTCCAGCGTCCCGTGTATCGCGTACAGCGTATCGGAAAGCTGCATTCCCCGCGTGCCGTAGGGACCCTTCGTGGTTCCGTTCGGATTGACTACCTTATCGTTGATATGAAAATCACCCAACGGCGTTTTGGCTCCGCCGAGCCCGACCTCATAATTACGCAGCAGGATGCCGCCGCTTACGACGGCCAGCCGATGCCGTTTCCGGTCAATGATGACCTGAAGCGGCTGTTCGAAAAAGGGGTCTCCGCTCGGCGAAGTCCCCCAATATCCAGGTTCCTCCGTGCTGTTCCCCGGCTGCTGTCCCGCTTGCCCTTGACCGCCAGCTCCTTGGGATTGCTGCTGCATTAACGTTTCGAACATCTGCTCCATCGCTTTCGAGCGGCCGGACAGCCAATTATTCGGATACGGCTGTGTCAATTCATCCAAGCTTTTGGGCAGGCGGCCGTGCCGAGCCTTATACTGTTTGGCCGCTTCCTGCAGAACGGCCGTCTCAACCTGCAGATCGGCCCACTGCCCCGCGCTCCGCTTAAGCCTCGAACTGTCCGCAGGCTCGCAATCGCACTCTTCGGCTGCTCCCTCGTAAGGCTGAATAGCGATCGCGCCTTGATCATTCCGATGCAGACCATATAACCGTTCCATGTCCCGGCTCCACAGCAGCCATTTGCCCGAATGCTTCATCCCCAGCGCAACCGACCAATTCGGCAGCTGCTGCGGATGCTGAAGCAATGAGGACAGCGCACCCGCGGAATCCTTGCCTTGGCCGGAAGGAACGGCTGTGTACAGCGGTTCCTTGCGCGAATTCGGCTTCTCTTTGTTAAGCGCATTGGCGGACGCCCACTCATGCGGCGGGAACAAATCTTCCGCAAGATTCCCTGTAGCGGAGCCCGGCGCCTGGGCGGGCGGAAGGAAAACCAGCAGGAGAAGCACCAGCGCCGCTAGCAAACGCCGGGTCCTCTTTCGCTTGCGCTCCTTGTCCTTCTCCATCTCCAATAAGCGATGCTCGTAATTTTTCCATATGTCGGACGGGACCTGACTCAGCTCAAAGGCTTCGTAGACCCCTTCGGCCTTGTTGTAGCAGTAGTTCGCCTTGCCCTGCTCGCCGGCCTGCTCATACTCCTTGCCCAGCAGGTACCAGGCCATTTTATTATCAGGATGCGTCTCCACATATCTTTTGAGGTACAGCGAATTGTTCATTCGAGAGCCTCCTATAATGACATTTTTACCTCTATTATCCTGTATATCGGAATTAACGCTCCGATTATGTATGAGTCCCCGGATATGAAAAAACGCCCCCTGCCTTAGTCGGGCAGAGGACGTCGGTATAAGTTCAAGATGGAATATCAGGGATCGAGCGGAATTTGTTATTCTGCGTTAAACGGCTCGTCTGCAATCCGAATTGAATCTGTTGGACAGCCGTCGCAAGCATCCAGCATGTCGTCATGCATATCTTCCGGAATTTCCGTTACCCCGCGGTTGTTGTCCCCGTCGAAAATAACTTCTGCCAGGCCTTCGTCGTCGTAATCGTAAATGTCGGGTGCCGTTGCGCCGCATGCGCCGCATGCGATGCAGGTATCTTTATCTACCCAAGTAAACTTCGCCATAGTCTCTCTTCCTCCTGTATATCTATAAACATCTCAATAAACATAGTATAAGCTGACGGTTCTGCCGCCACCATCTACATATATTAATACAATTGTTTTAGGAATACAAATAAATTTCCTAACATTTTCCGACAAAAATCGGCTGTACTTGCAGGCCAATGAGCTGTTCTGTGACGAACAAAAAAACGTCTAATCGCGATCTCGGTCCTGACGATCGGCATTTTTATTATCGTTCCCCAGTTCCCTTGCAAAATCCATCTGTAAAGATGTACCTCTCCGCTTATGATTGCGGATTAAGGACGATGGGTCATCGCCCAGCATGCCGGCGGTCAGTACCGCGCTCTCGCCGAATTTATTGCGCAGCTCGTCCATCACCCGGGTCAGCGACTCTTTCTTGGGCTGCTTCTCGTAGTCGAACAGGTCCAGCTGAATGGCGGATTCCTCCTTCGCCGTGAGCTGCTGCAGCGTGACGCCGAGCAGACGGAGCGGCTTGTCCTGCTTCCAATGCCGGTTATACAGCTCGCATGCTTCCCGGTAGATGTCCTCGGTATTTTCCGTCGGAATGGCAAGATGCCTCGACCTGGTGATCGTCTTCATGTCCGGTGTGCGCAGCGTAATTTGAATGCCGCTGGTCACCAAGCCTTGCCTGCGGAGACGGCGCGCTACCTGATCGCTTAAGTTCAGCAGCACCCTTCTGGCCTCCTCAGCCGAGGTAACATCCTGCGGGAGCGTGGTCGTGTGTCCGATGGACTTGCTCTGTTCCCGCTCCGCGACGACAGGGGCATGATCGATGCCGCTGGCCGCCCGTTTCATCCATGACCCCATCACGCCAAAGGTCGAGGTCAGCAGGCTTTCGTCGGCGGCAGCCAGCTGCCCGATGGTCTGAATGTTCAGCTTGCGCAGCTTGTCGGCCGTCTTGCTCCCGATGCCGAACAGCTCCGCGCAGGGTTTATTCCAAAGCACCTGCGGGACGTCCCGAATTCGCAGCACGGACAGCCCGTTGGGCTTTTTCATGTCCGAGGCCATCTTGGCCAGCAATTTATTGGGAGCAATGCCGACCGAGCACGGTAGCGACAGCTCCTCGCGGATGCGCTCCTGGATTTCCCGAGCGATATCCAGAGGGGTGCCGAACTGCTTCGAGCCGGTAATATCCAGGTAACATTCATCGATCGAAGTCGCTTCCAGCAGCGGCGTATAGGCATAAGCTATGTTCATGAACGCATTGGAATACTTGCGGTACAGATGGAAATCCGGCTGGATGATCATCAGGTCAGGGTAGATTCGCAGCGCCTGCCTCACGTTCATGCCGGTGCGGATCCCCAGCGACCTCGCCGCGTAGGAGCAGGTGACGATGACGCCTTTGCGCAGCTCGATGCTGCCTGCGACAGCCGTGGCTTTGCCGCGATAGAGCTCCGGCTCCTCCGCCTCATGCACGGAGCAGTAAAAAGCATTCATATCCACATGCAGGATAACGCGGCCGCTGGCCGGATAATAATCGTCGATTGGTCCCACGCAGAATTCCTTCTTTCTTCGGTACGGTTCTTCATAATCTATAGGGAATAGGGTCGCCCCATTATTTAGGGTTCGGTCTGAATGACGGTTACGGTACTTGAGGCAATGGTGCCTCTTCCATTATACCGTTTTTAGAGATCGATGCCTGTATGATCTTGTCCACTAAGCGAATCATGTACGCACGGCTGCCCCCGAATTAACGCCTCCAGCATACCGTCCCCCTTCGCAAGGGTCAAGGATGGGCCCCTTGAGGGAAAAGTTTGTTTTACTCTGTTACTTTCCCGCAAAGAAATGCTATAATACAAAATTATAAACAATGCGGTCCAATCCCGGACACCCAAAGGAGGACATCATGTCTAAGTCCATTTCCATCTTTGATACGACACTTCGCGACGGAACCCAGGGCGAAGGAATCAGCTTGTCAGCGGACGACAAGGTCAAAATCGCCAAGAAGCTCGATGCTCTTGGTGTTCATTATATTGAAGGCGGTATCCCGGGAAGCAACAGCAAGGACATCGAATTTTTCAAAAGAGTCCAGGATCTCGGCTTAACCTCAAAAGTAACCGCCTTTGGCAGCACCCGGCGCAAAGGTTCCATTGCCGACCAGGATGCCAATCTGCTTCGCATTCTGGAATCCGGCGTTTCTGCCGCTACCTTGGTCGGGAAGTCTTGGGACTTCCACGTCCATACGGCGCTTCAAACGACACTCGAAGAGAATTTGGCCATGATTTATGATTCCATCGCTTTCCTGAAGCGGAAAGGCCTCGAGGTCATTTTTGATGCCGAGCACTTTTTTGACGGTTACAAGAACAATCCGGAATATGCTGTTGCCGTATTGTCCAAGGCACGGGAAGCAGGCGCCGACTGGCTTGTCATGTGCGATACGAACGGCGGCAGTCTCCCGCACGAGATTTCGGACATTGTCACGTCGCTGACGGGTCCATTGCCTGGCGCTCCGCTCGGCATTCATACCCACAACGACTGCGAGCTTGCCGTTGCCAACACCCTGAGCGCCGTGCAGGCCGGTGTCCGGCATGTGCAGGGAACGATGAACGGATACGGGGAACGATGCGGGAACGCCAACCTATGCTCCATCATTCCGAATCTGCAGCTGAAGCTCGGGTATGAGTGCATCGGTGACGACAAACTCCGCACGCTGACGAATACCGCACGGTATATCAGCGAAATCGCCAACGTTAACATGCCGGTTAACCAGCCGTATGTCGGCAACGCCGCCTTCGCCCATAAGGGAGGCATCCACGTTTCCGCGATCCTGCGCGATTCCAGAACGTACGAGCATATCGAACCGGAGAAGGTCGGAAACAAACAGCGCGTGCTGGTCTCCGAGCTCGCGGGGCAGAGCAATATCGTATCAAAGGCGCAGGACATGGGGCTTGACTTTGATCCCGCAAGCGAGCAATCCAAGCATATTATCGGAAAAATCAAGGATCTCGAGCATGAAGGGTATCAATTCGAGGGCGCAGACGCTTCCCTGGAGCTGCTTCTTCGGGAAGCGAACGGAGAGCTCAAGGAGCTGTTTACCTTCGAGTCCTTCAAGATGCTGGTCGAGAAGTCGGCCGGACAGCCGGTCGTCTCCGAGGCCTTCGTCAAAGTCAACGTCGCCGGCGAGAGCATCTATACTGCTGCGGAAGGCAACGGTCCGGTCAATGCGCTCGATAATGCGCTGCGTAAAGCGCTGGTCCAATACTTCCCGACGCTCAAGGAAATGCATCTTGCCGACTATAAGGTGCGTGTGCTGGATGACAAGGATGCAACGGCAGCCAAGGTCCGGGTGCTGATCGAATCCAAGAACTTCGAGAATGCCTGGAACACCGTAGGGGTATCCAGCAATGTCATCGAGGCCAGCTGGGAAGCGCTGGTGGACAGTATGCGTTATGCGCTGCTCGGCCAGATTTCCCCGGAGCAGGTGCATGAGTCTGCGGCAAGGCAAGGCTTGGTAAATCATTAGGTTATGTCCAATATAAAAAGCGCGTATCCACCATGTTCAGGACATGGCGGCCGCGCTTTTTTTTGGTTTTGTCAGCTGGCTAAGCAAACGATTAATTTAACAGCTTGGCCACCTTTTTACGAAGATCCTTGGGATCGGGAGCGCCCAGAATGATTTCCTGAATCACGCCGTTACGATCGATCAGCACGTTTGTCGGGAAAACCTGCCCTTTATACAGCTCCTCGAACACTTCTCCTTTCGTATCGAGAAGGATCGGGTATTGAAGGTTAAAATCCTGAACAAATTGACGCGCTTTCTTCGCATTGTCATACTTGGACACGTTCACGCCGTAGATTTCGAGCTCACTTGCATACTCTGCAGCCAACTTGTCGAGCTCCGGTGCCTCCTGCTTGCACGGCTCGCACCAGGATGCCCAGAAATTGACAAGCATTGCTTTATCGCGGGCTCCGCCGCCGGAATAGGACTTATCGTCCATCCCCTTCAAGGTAAAGGTCGGGGCAAGTAGGCCGGCTTTGGCCCCCGTCTCCGTCGGAAGCGGCTTCTCCTGCATGAAGACGGCCTGGATATCGTCGCCGGCTTGATTATAGACAACAGCGCCTGCCGCGACCAGAAGCAGGACGATAATGATGATATTACGTTTCATAGGTATAGGTTCCTTTGCTAAACTTAGTTATAGAGGTTGTTCAAAAAGTCCGCTTTTGATAAGAAAACCTCTATCGAGGCCACTGCAAGGATGAGCGGCCGCGATGCATAGGTAGGTTTTCTTGCGATATAGAATTTCATCAGTTCCACTGATAACTCATAAATTCTATATCTAACACGAAGCGAATCAGGAAGCAGCTCGGCATCGAATCTTGAATTCAGCCGGGCCTTCCGGTGCTCACGTACCCAAAACAGCAGATGCTTTCGAAGGCGTTTTCTGCGAAAACGTGTAGCTCCGCTCCTCACTCCCTAGCTTTATCCAACTGAAGCGTTTTGAAAAAACGCACATCGGAAGCATTAGCTTCGGTGCTGAAAATCGACCTTTTTGAACACGCACTTATAGTCCCTATTGTACCCTGAAACCCTGATCTTTCAAACACGCGATCGACACCATCATAAGATCAGACCAATTATATGATCCAGGAGGATTATACATGAACCCGTCTCACGCGTCCCTGGAGCGGCTTCTGCTGCGCGAGGCCGTCAAAGAGCATATGTCGGACCATATGCATCATAATTTGCCGGAGGAAGCTTGCGGCGTCCTTATCGGGCATGCCGATGAAGCAAGCCGGTCAATCACCGTTACGCAATATATTCCCGTAAAAAATACAGCGGAATTTCCGCTGCATTCTTTTCATCTGGACCCCGTTCAGTGGACTCGCTTGGTATTGGCTGAAAAAGGCATCGTCGGTTTGTTTCACAGTCACCCGCATACCATGCCTGACCCCTCGGGCGAGGATCTGCTCCAGCTCCAATCCTTCGGCGGGTTGCTCCGGGTGTATGCTATTGCTTCTCCTGCAGTTCCCGGCGCCTCCGGCTTAAACGCATTGCAGCTCCATGCCTACAAAATTATCCGGAGTGAGGAAGAACGCGAATCCTTCAGCCAGCTGGCGCCAAGCTCCTGGTCGCTTCAGGGAAGGGCATTTTATTCTCTTGCCCCGATCCCGTTCGCGATCCTAAAGGAATGACGAACTGGCGGACACCACCAATCTCCACTCCCAATGCTACCCCTCGCTTAGATAGACGTATAAATCTCCTAGCGTGGTAGCCTGGTCGCGCGCCTGAATGTCCTTCATGTAATCCGCCCACAGCCGGGCGGTCATGCGCGCATCGGACAGAGCATGGTGCCTTCCCTCCACCGGAATGCCGCTGCTTCGCAGCAGCTCATCCAGACTGTAATCCTTCTGTTCGGGATATAACCTCTGCGCGAGCATCATCGTATCGAGCAGCCGATGCGTTAATCGAACCTTGGAGGTCTTCCACAAGGCTGCGTTCAAGAATCCCCGGTCATGCGCGGCCGCATGGGCAACAAGCACCCTCCCCCCAATAAAGGCCATGAAATCATGCAGCCCCTCCATTAAAGGCGGGGCTGCATCAACCATTTGCTGCGTGATACCCGTAAGCTCGGCAATGAATGGAGACACCGGGGCACCGCTGTTCACGATCATATGAAAGGTTTCATTCTCGATCACCTGCTCACCGATGACCCGGATCGCACCGAAAGACAATATTTCATCGCCGTGCTGGTGGTTGAAACCGGTCGTCTCCAGATCGAACACGACAACCTCCAGCTCGTCCAGCGGGGTGCCCAGAACCTCCGGCCTTCGGTTATCCTTCATCTGGGATCGGATGAATGCCAACTGCTGGGCTGTCTGCGCCCCGCGCATGGAGGCGATGGCGGAATTGATGTTACCCGAACGAAGCGATCTCCAGAAACCGCCGTTCGATTGTCCCGGTTCAGTCATGGGCTTCTCCTCTCCGCAAAACGATGCTCGCGCTGCAATGACCGGTGTATCCGTCTCACCACTCCAAGCGTATCGCGAAGCTCGTACTGCATGGTTTTGTTCTTGAGCTGCTCCTGCGGGATATACCCGCTGCTCGTAATCAGTCCGTCCTCCACCCGAAAGGGCGTATCGTTTCTCAGCCGAAGCGCCGTCAAAAAAGCGCGCTGCACGCTTTCCAGCAGCAGGTTCCCGCCTTCAAGCAGCATCACCTTCTCCATGCGTTTTTGCGTCGAGGTTTCGATGATCCCCCGCTGCAGCGCCATGGTGCGTATGCTGTTCACCAGCGGAATATAAACGCCATACTTCACGTCAAACTCGCCGGCATGCTCTCCAAACCGCTCCGTCACGATTCGCCCCATGACATTCAGCGTTGCTTTATGCTTGACCGTGTTCCGCAGCACGGCATGGCCGATGTCCGGATGCTGCTCGACGGAGCTGCGGAAATGGTCCACCCACGCCTCCGAGAGCTCGGTATTGCCCGATATATGGCGCAGGTCCGAAGCAATGATGAAGTTTCGTATCGGTTCCCACTGCCGGTCTCCGCACCATTCGCTGATCTGATTCTTCCAATCGCCAAGCCGCTTGCTCCATAATGGCTCGGAACACATCACTTTTCCGGAGCATTTCGGGTACCCGAGATATTCCAACAGATTCGCCAGCCGAAGCCCAAATTCCCGAAAGAAGGGGAGCGCCTCCTCTTCCAGCTCATCGCCAATGATCAAACCGTTGTCTTGATCGCTCCACAGCGTAGCTTCCTGCCTTCCGCAGCTGCCAAAAGCAACAAAAGCATAACGCGCAGGAGGCCGGCCAAAGCCAGCCTCCCACATGTCCTGCTCACAGATTGCCGCGGCACGCTGTCCAATCAGATCGTGCATCGTATTCACGGATGCGATCCACTCTCTCAGCTCCATGTTACTGCGCATCTCGATGAGATGGTTCTGACAAGCGATCCGTTCATCTCGTAATTGCTGGGCTGTTGCTGCTTTCTGAATTTCCGACAATGCCGGAAACAGATTTACGGATTTCAGAGGTTTCATGCCGCGGCCTCCTTCTGACTTATTTCATGAACAATTAATTGTGAGCTTATAAAGCCGCGTCGCTTCCTGGAACCGCTTTGCTTCCGGAACGGAACTCGGGAGACTTCCCTTCGGATTCCACCAAAAGTTTCATTTGCTCCGGATATCCGTAGGTTCCATGTTCACTGATATCAAGACCCATCAATTCCTCTTCCTCCGTTACGCGGATGCCCATCGTAACTTTCATGATATACAGAATGATGAACGAGATCACCAGAACGAATGCAAACGTGCCGATCAGACCCAGAAGCTGAACGCCGAGCTGGCCGAAGCCCCCGCCGTAGAACAATCCTTCCTTGCCTACGCCCGTGATTTCAACAAGCCTAGGAGCCGCGAACAATCCGGTGGACACGGCACCCCACATACCGGCAATGCCGTGTACGGAGAATGCATATACAGGATCATCGATACCTTTGCGGTCAAACCATTGCGCCGTAAAGAACGTAATCGTACCCGCTACGGCACCGATCACGACGGCCGCCCAAGGCTCCACGAAAGCACAAGCGCCTGTGATGGCAACGAATGCAGCGAGGATACCGTTCAGCATGCTAGGAATATCCGCTTTGCCAAGAACCGCCCAAGAGATCAGCAATGCGGCCAGCGCGCCTGCCGCCGCTGCGATATTCGTATTCAATGCCACGAAACCGAAGAAACCGTCTGTGAGTGCCGAGATGGTGCTGCCCGGGTTAAACCCGAACCAGCCGATCCAGATGATGAATACGCCGAGTACGGATAAAACTTGGTTATGACCCGGTATGCTGTTAGGCTTCCCGTCTTTATTATATTTGCCAAGGCGAGGCTTCAGAAGAATCGTAGCCACCAGTGCTGCTGTTGCGCCTGTCAAATGAACGACCGTCGATCCGGCAAAGTCCTGCATGCCCAGAGCGCCGAGCCAGCCGCCGCCCCACACCCAGTGAGCAACGATGGGGTAAATCACGATGGTGAACAGCAATCCAAACACGATATAAACGCTCAGCTTTGCTCGTTCTGCCATACCGCCGCAAGCGATCGCCAAGGATACGGCCGCAAAGGACAGATGGAACAGGAACATGATGGTCGTCGGCACATCGTATGCGGACAAGGAATCAAATGAGCCTGCTGCATTGTCGCCGCTTAAGAAGAAGCCTTCAAATCCGAAAAAGCTGTTGCCGTTACCGAAGGCTAGACCAAACCCTAGCGCCCAGAAGGCTACGATCGAAATGCCGAAGGTCAGAAAGGTCTTGCCTGCAACGTGCCCCGCATTTTTCATGCGAACCGAACCGGCCTCCAGCAGAGCGAACCCTGCTTGCATGAAAAATACGAGCAGCGCTGCCAAGAATACGAATACGGAGTTCAGACCAGCCGTTAATTCAACGTTCGTGGCTCCCCCATCAGCGGCGAACGCGCTCGCCGGGAATGCGAGTAGTGCGATTACTCCCGCCATTAAACATAGCCATCTTTTTTTCATGTTTTACACTCCCCTTTGTGTTAACTAATATAACATCAACTTGAATTCTTATTGTCATTATAGGGGGATGATTAAAAAACCGCAACGGTTTTTTTCAAAAAAACTTCCTTTATGTAATATAATCTAACATTAAGTGCATACAGTGCAAATCGTTGAACATGATGCTCAGTGAAGAATAAACTAGGCTTCAAGGTTTTTTGTCACAACTATGACGTTTGACTGTATGGTTGAAGATCATGTATCATATTTCTATTAAAATGAAAATATAAATGCATTCATTAATGTCCAATTCAATGAAGGCTTGCGAGGTGATGAATGATGGGGATCACGAGCGGAAACCTCTTCCGGATCGGTGAGCTGGCCAAGGCTGCCGGAATCAGCGAAAGAACCATTGACTACTATACGAAGCTGGGTTTGATCTCCCCTGAAAAACGGACGTTAAAAAACTACCGGCTGTACAGTTCTGAAACCTTAAGCACTCTCGAACGTATTAATCAGTTGAAGCAAGAGAAATATACTCTCGATGAGATTAAGGAGAGACTGGATCGCTGGAAGTCGGTTGCCGATGATTCCGAAATGACGGAGAAGCTAACCAAACTCGAAATACAGATGAAACAGCTGGAACGGGATGTCAAGGAGCTCAATCCGCTTCTTAGCGAATTAAAACCCAGTCAAGCACGGGAGGTGCTCGCTAACATTCTTCCCAAGGGAGCTGCCTGTATCGAGTCGCTGCAAATTTTGCTGAACCAGTTCACTTCGATGTAATGATGCAACACCAAATTGACAACTTTGTATGGGGGTATGATAAATGTATTCTGACTGGATGTTTATACTCATTATTATTGCGTTTATATTCTCTCTCTGGGCTCAGTTCCGGGTCAAAGGCACGTTCAACAAATGGGCCAAGGTTGAAAACAGCACCGGCATGACCGGATACGATGCAGCGCGTCATATGCTGGATGCCAACGGACTCCATGACGTACCGATTGAACCGGTGCCAGGCACGCTCTCTGACCACTATGACCCGACCAAACGCGTTGTCCGGTTGTCGGAGCCTGTTTATTACGAACGTACCATCTCGGCCGTCTCCGTCGCTTGTCACGAGGTAGGCCATGCGATCCAGCATGCGGAGCACTATCCGATGCTCGTAGCCCGTCACAAGATGTTCCCGGTCGTTAACTTTGCATCCGGTATCGCTCCGTTTCTCTTGATTGCCGGATTCCTGTTCCAAGCCATGAACCTGGTCGGTCTCGGCATTATCTTCTTCTCTTGCGCCGTTGCCTTCCAGCTTGTCACGCTGCCGGTCGAGTTTAACGCAAGCAACCGTGCCCGTCAGCTGATGGTTCAAGAAGGCTATATTGCCAATGACGAAGAACGCGGAGTCGCTAAGGTATTGAACGCTGCGGCCCTGACCTACGTCGCTGCAGCTTTGATCTCGCTGCTCGAGCTGATCCGTTACATCATGATCTTTACGAGCAACCGGGAATAAACCCGTTTAACATGTAGAACAACAATAAAGGGCTTTCCTCTCTACCTTGATTGGCGGAGACGGAAAGCCCTCTTTTTTATAATCACTTGATGATGTCCAGCTTGAATTCATGAAGCTTGACTATTAGGAGAAGAGAAGCGTCATTCCGCTTTCTCTTCCTTTTTCGGCGACGGATCAATGCCAAAATATTGAAGCAAAAACGCACGGAAGGCTTGCGCAACCGGTGGCAGCTTCTCGTCCGCGCGGTGAATCAGACCGATGGAACGCGTTACCTTCGGCTCCGAGATTCGGACGCGTGCCGGCTGAAGCGGATTCGTCTGGAACAGCGCCATTTCAGGTAGCAGGCTGACCCCCATGCCGGCAGCAACCAGCCCGCGGATCGTATCCGTCTCCTCGCCTTCAAAAGCAATTTTCGGCGTGAACCCGGCTTCCAGGCAGGCATGCCATACAATCGGGCGCAAGGAGTAGCCCTTGCTGAACAGCACAAAGCGCTCCTCCTTCAATTGCTCCAGCTTGATGGACTGCTCCCCCGCAAGCGGGTGATTCGGCGGCAGGATCGCAAACAGCTCCTCTGTCAACACGATATCTCCGTCCACTTGATCGTGGCGATCCGGAAACGGAGACACAAACGCCAAATCCACTTCAGCCCCGACGACGTCCCGGATCAAAGTCGGGAACATGCCCTGCTTAAACCGGAACTTCACGTTCGGGTACTTCTTCCGAAATTCAGCCACGATGGACGGAATCAAATGTATGCCCAGGCTGTGAGGGAAACCGATGCGGATCTCCCCCTGCTCCGGGTCCAGGAATTCATGTATCTCGACGACCGCACGGTCCAAATCCTTCATAATGCTCTCCACCCGTTTGCAAAAAAGCTGGCCTACCGGGGTTAACTGCAGATTCCGGCCCTTTTGCATGAACAAATTAACACCCAGTTCTTCTTCCAACTGATGTATTTGACGGCTGACGGCCGACTGAGCCACATGAAGCTCTTCTGCCGCTTGGGTAACGTGTTCCTTTTGCGCAACCTTTACAAAGTATTGCAACTGTCGTAATTCCACGCCTTTTATCGCTCCATTCTTATTCCCTAGAAGACTTGAAGACTTTATCCAAATCATCCAATTCTATTATAACAGACCCTCTTAGGTCCGATTATGTTCGACGTTTGAATAATCGAATCATGAGACCGTAGAGGAAAAATCCGCCTACCAATCCGCCGACATGGGCTACAAGGCTGACCCCTGGGGTAAACGAGAACAAGATCCCTAATATAAGCAGGGTGAACAGCGTCTTGCGGGACGACTCATCTATGACATGCCGCTGGAACAAGGCGATGTACAGATAAGCGCCATAAGCTCCGTATATGGCTCCTGAGGCGCCTACAAGGAAGGTATAGTCCTCCATGCGCTCATAATAAGCCAATCCGATTACATTACCGAGAACACCGCTGAGCAGATACAGAATGGCAAATTTCCAGCTCCCCATGATTCTCTCCAGCGGGGGAACAAATACCAGCAGTGCGAAGCTGTTGAACAACAAATGGTCAAATCCGTTATGGAGGAACATCGCCGTAAAGTATCTCCATGCCTGGTCGACGAACTGCGGCAAATCCGACAAAGCTCCATATTTCAGCAGCGTCATCGGATTTCTCGAACCGCCGTCAAAGGATGTAATCACAAACATCACCAGGTTGATCACAAGCAGCAGCGATGTAACGGGATAATAACGCAAATAACTTTTCCAATTCTCATAACGTACGAATATCATAGCATCCTCCTCATCCTAAACCAGGCCAGGGGTGCCCTTTAGTGGACATTCCCTTTTTAAAAAGATTATAATGTACCATGAACCTGATCACCAAACTTTGATATCCAAGGAGGAGATTTCTCATGGCTCAAGAACGTTCAGGAGCTGCCACTTTCAAGGGCAATCCTATTACACTCATCGGACCACAGCTCAAGGCTGGTGATGCCGCGCCGGATTTTACCGTGAGCAAGAACCTGCTCGAAGACGTATCTCTTAAAGATTATGCAGGTAAAATCAAGCTGATCAGCGTCGTTCCTTCCCTCGACACCGGGGTATGCGACGCACAGACGCGCCGTTTCAACGAAGAGGCCGCCGGACTTGGCGACGATGTCGTGATTCTAACGATCAGTGCCGACCTTCCGTTCGCCCAGGCCCGCTGGTGCGGAGCTGCAGGCGTTGACCGGGTCATTACGCTGTCCGACTATAAATCGCGTTCTTTCGGTGAAGCGTATGGCGTGCTCATCAAGGAGTTTCAGCTCGACATGCGTTCGATCTTCGTCGTGGATGCTAACGATACCATCACCTACGTAGAATACCTTGGCGAAATGACGGAGCACCCGAATTACGAAGCTGCCATCGATGCCGTGAAATCTCTGCGTTAACACGCCGAAGGCTACATATGCGGCACACTTTTAAAAAGCGGGAGAGCAGCTCTCCCGCTTTTTCTTATTCTACTAAGCATCCACTTTATACTTGCTCAGTTTTTTGTCCAGTACAGCGTACAGGTTCAAGATGACCCGATAGTTCGCCCCCAGATCCCCAAGGGAACCGCGGGATGCCGAATACATATCAACTGCGCTGCGAACCGGACTGATGCCGAGCACGGATACGGTAATGTCCAGTGTACGTCCAAAGGAGGTTCTTTTCTCTAACGTGATTTCTCCCACGGATTTTACCTCATGCAGAACTTTGTAACCCGGAATTTTTTTCAGTGTCGAGGAAACCTCTTCAAAACACTTTTCTTTTGAAAGATTGTAATAACGCGTCTTCAGCTTGGGATCTTTAGCACGGTCGCTTGTGCCGTCATAGCTGCGCACGATACCGATTAGAACTCGTTTTAATGACAAAGACCGTTCCTCCTTTATAAATGACCGTTCCTTTCCATACTCTAGTTTAACATTGTTTATGCTTTCAGCAAACCTTTATATACAGCAAAAAGGCACCTCTTTCACTTCGAATTCGAAATAAAAGAGGTGCCCATTCATTGGCTTGACGAAACCCGCCTATGCCGTCCGGTAAACATTGTCTTCGAACCTGCTATAGCAGGTGGGTGACCGCAGAACCGCTTATGAATTCCCCTTGTCATATAGACAGGGCATTTCAGCCACGATTACGTATAGATCTCCCTAGACATCGTCATTGGTTCAAAACAACGGAAAACCGAAACGAACATCGCAGGATGTAGTCTTATTATAGGGGGTTTTGCCGGAAAAGTAAACCTCTCGTTATTTAAGGTTTCGATCCGTTCTCTCCCTTTTTGGCAGAATCCATGCTTTCCAGAAGAGCTTGCTCGGTTTCCGACTCCTCTTCCTCGGCCTTCTTCATTTTTTCCTGCTGCTCCTGCATTTTGGTAAAGGTCGCATAGAAGTTAAAGAACGCGAACAAGGCCATCAGGCAGAACAGGAAGAACACGAAGAGCACCGGCATTTGCGTGCCGATATACGCCAAGACAGCGCTTCCGATCAAAGTCGAAAATACGCGGAACGGACGAATCAGAGTCAGCAGCACCGCATTTTTTAGGAGCTGAGTCGTTTTCATCTCATAATGAACGGTCATGGAGAAGAAATTAAACAGGGAGACAAACAGTACAATGAGCAGCACCAGCATCACGATGCCGACAAGCTGGAAACCATCGAGCTGCGTCATATAAACCGTGTAATCCACATACATAATCACGAACAGCAGCGTATAAAAAATACCGCCGATCATGCTCTGCTTGTAATTTTCCTTATAGCCCTTAAAGAACGTTTTGAACACGGAAACGTCCGGGTTGCCCATTACCCATTTCCGAACAACGGTAAATAAAGCCGCCGTAGCCGGAAATAGAACAAACGGTGATAATATTCCCAGGATCCAGTTCGACAGCAGCTGCTCGTTATGCGCTTCCGGCGTCTGAACGGCCATTAGGAATTTGGTTAGAACGATAAACAGGAAAGGCGATGTACAAATAACCCACAAGATGTTCGAAAAAGCAATACGGGTAATCCACTCGGTGAGCTTATATAAGCCACCCATGGCTCCTTTCATTTCCAAATCCGTTTCCTCCTCACTCAAATCATGCATGTATCTATTAATATACCTTATTTTGTACATGCATTGCCAGAGCCTAATTTATACGATCCTGGGTGTATATCCAATCCAATGGCCCTGTTTCCCCATACGATATCACGTAATCCATTCAACAAGCTTGAATTTCCAAATTTAAAGAGGAGGGATTATGTATGTCTTGTGAAGGTGGCGGAGGTTACGGCTACGGAAATAACGTCGGTATTGTCCTGGTTCTGTTCATTCTGCTTGTAATTATTCTCAGCACATTCTATATCTAATGTCTCTTTAGTCATTATCGTGAAACAGATAGGCTGATCGTGGGTTTAAACTGCGCGGTTAATGGGGATGCACTCAGGGTGCATCCTCTTTAACCATGAACAAAAGACGAAGCGCGGCTCCACTTGGCGTGGGCTGCTGCTTCGTCTTTTGGTTTTTCGGCAAGTTACTTCCGGTAAGGGAAGTTAGCCGTTATTATTCGTCCCCGCTCCGGTTAGGACGACGCTCGCCGCCGCTATAGGAACGCGGTTTGCGGTCACCGCTGTTGTTGCGGTCACGGTTGTAACCACCGCCATCGCGATCACGGTTGTAACCACCACCGCCGTCACGGTTGTATCCGCCTTTGGAGTAGCCGCCACGGTTACCGCCGCCGCCGCTTCCTCCGTCACGGCGATATCCGCCGCTGTTGCCGCGTCCGCCATAACCGCCGCTAGGCTTGCGGCCATTACGGATATCCGGCTTCCGGCGTTTGGCGCGGATCGGATCCTCAGGGGTAAGGTGAATATCGGAAGCTTCCTTCTTGTCGCCTGTCAGGATTTTCATTGCAGCTGCAAGCAATTGTACGGAATCGTACTGCTCTAGCAATTGAATGGCAAGACCTTTGTACTCGGTCAATTCCCCTTGCTCAATGATTTCAAGCACGCGCTCAGCGATGATACGCTGTTTACCTTCGATCGCTTCGGCAATCGTTGGCAGCGGCTTGCGCGGAATACGGTGGCGCGTCACACGCTCGATGAAATACAGATGATCCATTTCACGCGGCGTCACGAAGGACCAGGCTGTACCTTCCTTGCCCGCACGGCCCGTACGTCCAATACGGTGTACATAGCTTTCCGGATCTTGCGGCAAGTCAAAGTTTACGACATGGGTAACGCCGGATACGTCGAGACCGCGCGCTGCCACGTCTGTAGCCACGAGCACATCGATGCTGCCGTCGCGGAATTTACGCATGACGGTATCGCGTTGGTGCTGGGACAGGTCGCCATGGAGGCCATCTGCCGAATATCCGCGTTTTTGCAGGGCTTCTGCCAATTCGTCGACACGGCGCTTGGTACGTCCGAAGACAATCGCAAGCTCAGGCGACTCCATATCCAGAAGGCGGCTCAAGGCTTCGAATTTTTGACGTTCAGGAACTTCGATATATGCTTGGTCGATCAGTGGAGCACTAACGTGCTTAGGAATAACGGATACATGCTCAGGTTCCTTTAGGAACTGGGATGCCAACTTCTGAATGTTAGCGGGCATAGTTGCGGAGAACAGCAAGGTTTGACGTTCTTCAGGAACAAGCTTAAGGATCGACTGGATGTCTTCCATGAAGCCCATGTCCAGCATTTCATCCGCTTCGTCCAATACAACGGTTTGTACGTCATCAAGACGGATGGTTTTTCTGTTGATGTGGTCAAGTAATCGACCCGGTGTACCGATAATAATCTGAGGCTTTCTTTTCAAAGCGCGGATTTGACGCCCGATATCCTGTCCACCGTAAATAGCCAAGGAACGGATTCCTTTAAAACGGGACAGCTTGCCGATTTCTTCAGCAACCTGAATGGCAAGTTCACGGGTCGGTGTCATAATGAGGGCGACGATACGCTCCTCTTCCTTGGCGATTTTGTGGATAAGAGGTAGGCCGAATGCTGCTGTCTTACCTGTACCAGTCTGTGCTTGTCCAATCATATCCTTGCCGGTTAGAGCAATCGGAATCGATTGGGATTGAATCGGTGTGGCTTCCTCAAAGCCAAGCTCAGTGATTGCTTGCAGCACGCGCGGCTCCAAGCCAAAATCTGCGAAATTTTTCAATAGGTTCATACTCCTTCTATCTGTGGACTTCCACTTTCTTCTCTGTATTCTTAAGTAGTGGTAACGTTTATAGGCTTTCCCGGCCAGCAGGATTTTCTGCACGAGGTGAACCGGTATATTTCTCTTATCACCAGTATGGTGACTGGTTAATGTATAATCATCCTGATAAGCTTGCAAAGTTATCAATGTAACGGACTACTCAAGAATATCCAATACATTATATCACAAAACATTTCTGGAATACCAGCAAGCTTAAAGAAGTCATAATAACCGGGAGGTGATTCCTATGTTGAAGCGTCTATGGACCTATTTCTCGATCGTATTCGGGGGCATGATTATCGCCGCCGGATTCAATTTGTTTCTGATTCCTCATCATCTGCTCAGCGGCGGCGTATCCGGCGTGGCCCTCGTGATCGGTTATTTCACGCCGCTTAATATCAGCATTATGTATTTTGTGCTCAACATTCCGATCCTGATCACCGGCTGGTTCAAGCTGGGCAAAAGGTTCGTCGGTCTCAGCATCCTCTCGGTTATCGTCACAACCTTGTTTCTTGAGCTCATCCCGGTGAATCATGTTGCAACCGATGTGCTGCTGTCCTCGGTTTTCGGCGGCGTGCTTGTCGGGTTCGGCACCGGCCTCTCCTTTCGGGTCGGGGGTTCAACCGGGGGCTTCGATATCATCGGCTCCCTGGTCACGAAACATCGGGACTTCCCAGTCGGCAGCGTACTGGTGACGCTGAACGCCATCGTCATCATGGCGGTGGCTTATCTGGAGCAGGATTGGAACCTGGCGCTCGCTTCCATGGCCTCCATCTATGTTGCCGGTAAAATGGTGGACATGCTTCACATCAGCCACATCAAGGTGACCGTCTTTATCGTCACGAACCGGACGGAGGCCTTGCTGGAGAAGCTGCTCAAGCGCCCCCGCGGCATAACCAAGATCAAAACCCAGGGAGCTTTCAGCCATAAAGAGAAGGATATGCTCATGACCGTCACGACGCGATACGAGCTGGCTGAGCTGAAACAAATCATTACGGAAACCGATCCCGAGGCTTTCGTCAATATCGTGGAAACGACGGCCGTCATGGGGCAATTCCGCAAGAACTAAATATTTACCAGGGTGTGAGGGAAAGGTAAATTTGTGGTATAATATTTGTGCGCGGTTCCTACAATATTCATGAGATCTGATTCCCGGGCGTACGCTCAGGCCCAATTTTAATTGTTTTTCCGTTTTACAAAAGAACGTCCTGCCTAACCAATTCGGAAGGAAAGGGTGATTTTTATGGAAATGGAAACGGTAAAATTGTCACAAATCGTCATGAAGTGGTTCCCGGAAATGATACCGTTCTTCAGACAGAACGAATTGAATTCCATGATCGTTCTTAGGGACGGGCTGAGTATTCTGGAGCAGGAGGACGCTCTTGAGATCATTCAGTTCAGCATTTGCGAACATCAGAATCAAACTCCGCTTCATTAATTTTAAAGCAACACGCGATCATTGCACGAGAAATGCCGTTCTTCTCCGGTTCAGGTAAAATCCACCGGTGAAAAACGGCATTTTTTTAAGAGAAAATGTGAATTCTATAAGCACGTCATTTCCCGTTAAGCGGCATAATGCCGCATGTAACCGCTATCTATCTTCTTTGTGTTTCTAATCCGACTTGTCACTCCCCTTGTTCACACGTTGTTCACGGTAAACTTGCCGCTAATGTCGAACTTTAGCGTTTAAAACGCCCTCCACCCGTTTAATGAACTAGGTACGCTCGCCCACCGTTTCCAATTTATTGTCGATTGTAACAATCCTGTTCTTTTTGAAGGCAACCGTTCCTTTATAATCATGATGTGAATGTACACAAGGGAGAGAGTAATTATGAATATCATCTTGGCTTTATTCATCTTGGCATCCGCGGGTTTAGGCAGTTCCAGTCCGCAGGAAGGCAATCTAACCGCCAAACTTCAGGCCTCATTAAACACCGCCATGATCCAGGGCATGCACCAAAACAACAGCCAAGGCAACGGCCAAACCGAGGGCAAAGGCCAGGGGCAAAGCGGCATCAAGCCGAACACGACCGCAATCGATCCGCAGGTCGAGGCGCCTAAAGTCAAGGGCATTTATGTAACGGCTTATAGCGCAGGTGGCTCCAGAATGAATCAGCTGGTGGATCTTTTGGACAAGACGGAGCTCAATGCCATGGTCATCGACATCAAGGATGATGAAGGATACATAACGTACAAGACCGATAATCCTAAACTGAAGGAGCTCGGCAAATCCCAGCCGTTTATCAAAGACATCAAGCAGCTGATGAAGCGGTTGGAGAAACACGATATCTATCCGATCGCCAGGGTTGTTGTGTTCAAGGATACCATTCTTGCCAAGAAAAACCCGGAGCTTTCCTTCCGTAAAAGCGATGGCACCGTATGGACCAACGGCGGCGGCGACAGCTTCGTCAACCCGTACAGCAAAGAGGTATGGGATTACAACATCGAGATCGCCAAAGAAGCCGCCAAACTCGGATTCAAGGAAATCCAGTTCGATTATGTTCGTTTTCCGGAAGGCTTCGAGAAACGGGCCGGTTCCCTGAAATATACCAAGACGGATCAATCGCGCGTGGACGTGGTATCCGATTTTGTGCAGTATGCTCGGGAAGAACTCGCGCCGCTCGGCATCCGCGTATCCGTTGACATCTTCGGCTATGCGGCCTCGGTGCCTGCGGCAGAAGGCATCGGGCAGGACTTCGTCAAAATCTCCAAAAACGTCGATATCATCAGTCCGATGGTATACCCGAGCCATTACACGGCGGGCTGGTTCGGCTCCCCCGTTCCGGACAAGGCTCCTTACCAGACCATCAAGGGATCTATGGAAGACACCCACAAAAAGCTCGATGAGCTGGGAGAGCAGAAGCCGATCATCCGGCCTTGGATTCAGGACTTTACCGCCAGCTGGCTCGGAAGCGGAAATTATGCCAAATACGGCAAAAAAGAAATCGAGGAGCAGATTCGCGCCCTCAAAGACACGAACGTCGATGAATATTTACTCTGGAATGCTTCCAACCGTTATACGGAAGGCGTCACTCATAAATAATCACTCATCCGTTTGGAAAGGGTCGGCCATCATTCATGGCCGGCCCTTTCTTCCGTTTAAACGATCGATGAACCCCTCTCTTGACAGTCAATGCTATGATGAAGATTAGGGCCGGACTTCCGGCCATGAACAAGCAAGCTGACGCACCCCAATTCAAACGCTGGTTGAGTTACGGCTTGCCGCTCAATAAGCCCGTTATTGTGCCCGCTCAGGGACGGGTCCTACAATATAGGAACAGCGTCATAAAACTTCAACGAAAGAAAGGCAAATCACAATGCAACCGACCACTACAACGCGGGGAAAGCTGAAACAATTCGCGATCATTCTCATCCCCATTCTCGTAACGCAGCTTGCTTTATCGGCCATTACTTTTTTTGACACCAACATGTCGGGAAAATTCAGCTCGGTCGACTTGGCAGGCGTAGCCATCGCTACAAGCATTTGGATTCCGGTCCAAACCGGACTCAGCGGAATTCTAATGGGGATCACCCCCATCGTTTCGCAGCTCGTCGGCGGACGACAGGAACAAAAAGTCGCCTATCAGGTCAACCAGGCGCTCTGGCTGTCCGTCTTACTCGCCATCGTCGTCCTTGCGATCGGGTATGCCGTCGTACCGAGCATTCTTGGTGCCATGAACCTGGAGCCTGAGGTTCGGCGTATTGCTTCCCAATTTCTCGCCGCCATCTCGATCGGCATCATTCCGTTGTTTGCCTACACCGTGCTTCGCAGCTTCATCGATGCGCTCGGGCAAACGAAAATTTCGATGGTCATCACGTTGATCACCCTCCCGGTGAACGTAGGCTTGAATGCCCTATTGATCTATGGTTTCTGGGGCTTTCCGCGATTGGGAGGCGTAGGTGCCGGCCTGGCGTCCGCCATTACCTATTGGACGGTTCTGGCGATCGCCATCGTCATCATCCATAGAAATCACCCATTCTCTCCATTCGGTATCTTCAGGCAGCTTCGGGGAGTATCCCTGAGCGCTTGGAAGGGCCTGTTAAAAATCGGCGTGCCGATCGGGTTCTCGATTTTTCTCGAGACCGCAGTCTTCGCCGCGGTGACTTTGCTCATGAGCAGCTTTGACACGGCTACCATTGCCGCGCATCAGGCCGCCTTGAATTTCGCTACGACACTGTACATGCTGCCGTTAAGCATATGCATGAGCTTAACCATTCTTGTAGGCTTTGAAGCCGGCTCGGGCCGGATGAAGGATGCCTGGAAGTACGCCAAACTCGGCATCGGGACGGCCGTCATCCTGTCGCTGATCACCGCTGTCGTCCTGTTTATGGCCGGCCGCCAGGTTGCCGGTTTATATTCCAACGAGCCTGAGGTCGTGGCGTTGATCCAGCATTTCCTGCTGTTCGCGATTTTCTTCCAGATCTCGGACGCGATCGCCACGCCGACCCAAGGAGCGCTGCGAGGCTACAAAGACGTTAACGTCGCTTTTATGCTCGCTTTTCTATCGTTCTGGGTCATTGGCCTGCCTGTGGGATACGTGCTCGCCAACTATACCGATTGGCAAGCCTTCGGCTACTGGATCGGGTTGATCACGGGTCTTGGGGTAGGCGCGGTCCTGATGCTTATGCGCTTGGTCAAAGTCCAACGCAAGTTCGCTGGCCAGGCAAAGGCAACGTCCTTATCCGCATCATAAGACAACGGACCGCATATCGCGGAAGTTGTTATTGCGATATCAGGATGGTCTAACATCTATACTAAAAAAAGACCGTCTCCAAGCAGAATGGATTCTGCCATGGAGACGGTCTTTTATTGATATCGTCAAAACGGACTTATTGGGACAATCGCAATGCCAGATCGTACAGATCCCGGTCGAATTCCTTCTTGGTGTTAACGACCTTGTCAATATCCGTAAGGACCAGTTCGCCTTTGATGATGCCGCATCCTTTGTCGGATTGGCCATCAATCAGGCTGCGAACCGCAAAATCGCCGAGACGGCTTGCCAGGTTGCGGTCAAACGGAGTCGGAGCTCCGCCGCGCTGGATATGACCAAGCACGGTTACGCGGGCATCGATTGACGCATGGCACTCTTTCAGATCGTGGACAACATCCTCGCCGCGTCCGACGCCTTCCGCTACGATAATGATGCTGTGACGCTTGCCTTTGGCAAAATTCTCCCGAAGGCGCGTCGCCACTTCATCAAGATTGTATTCCACTTCCGGCACCAGGATGGTCTCCGCCCCGGAAGCCAGGCCCGCGTGAAGGGCGATGTCACCGCAGTGGCGTCCCATAACCTCTACAACCGACGAGCGGGCATGGGAAGACATCGTATCGCGCAATTTGTTTACAGCGTCTACAACGACGCTGACCGCTGTATCAAAACCGATCGTATAATCGGTAAAGGAAATATCATTATCAATCGTGCCCGGAAGACCCATCGTTTTGATTCCGAGCTTACTCAGCTTGTTCGCACCTTGGTACGAGCCGTCTCCGCCGATGACGACCAGACCGTCGATGCCGTGCTGATTCAGAATGTCGGCGCCTTTCTGCTGCCCTTCCGCCGTCTTGAACTCCTCACAACGGGCAGAACGAAGAATCGTGCCTCCGCGCTGGATGATATCCCCTACGCTGCGAAGGTCCATTTTGATAATGTCGTTTTCCAGAAGACCTTGGTAACCGCGTTGAATCCCGTATACCTCTAGTCCATAATACAAACCGCTTCGTACAACGGCGCGCAGCGCCGCGTTCATCCCTTGGGAATCGCCACCACTTGTAAGAACTGCAATTTTTTTAACCTCTGCCATGTCTCTTTTCCTCCTTCAATGTCACTCATGCTTATGCTTACGAATCCATCGGCTGTTGACGTAGAAAAAAATCCGGGTCATCGGGCTCTTCTTCATCAAACGTTTGGATACGGTGCGAACCAGTTGCTGCTCGCTGACTTTTGGATCGGATAAATATAACGCCAGTAACCCCTCAATGATCATACGATGAAAAGGGGTCGAGGGAATCGTTCTGACATCCTTCCGGGCCCACTCAACAATGGAAGCTATACGGTTCAGCATCGTATCGGCATCTTCGTAATAATTACAAAAGTTCAGATCGCCGCCCAGCCTGTCTTCGTCTTGATCAATAAGATAATCCAGCATAATGTGGAGACTGCATACATTCGGAAAATAAGACGCATGAATGGACGATGCATCCTCGTCATCCAGAAACGGATCGGTTGCAGCCAAGAACAGCATGAACACACCCAAGGTTGATCCCGTTGCAGCCGCAAACTCGTTCCACCGCAGATGCGGTGTCCGGTGTGCATGCCGGGACCACCATTCAAGCAATGCCGCTTCTCTCTTATCCGGATGGATGTGCTTGTATACCTGCAAATCGGTATAAAGCCCAGCCAAATCCCTTATGTAGGGCTTTGCCGCTTCATATCCTGATAATTGCCCGATGCAATCCCGGCATTTCTGCACAAGGCGGAGAAGATAACCTCCGTCCTCCCTTTCGGACCGGAGCGCGTAATAATCAGCCGGCTCCACTTCAGGTGTAACGGCATCCAGCATCGACTGATGGAGCTGTCTGAAATCCGCTGGATCCAGCGAAGTACTGCGGTCACATAAATTATCGAGATAATCGCTAATTGTCTGGTAAGCTACAATCAATGGAATCAGAATGTGCTTTTCCGGCAGATTGGCTGCGGCATACACCGCACCGCCCTGGCAGTGAAATCTTTTGGTATCTATACTGGCCAGTGCCTGCTTTCGTAGCTCCTCATCCGGAATTTGCTCAGCCTCCCGGCGCCACTTCTCCAATTCGCTCCGCACTTCCGGGAGTATGAATTTGTACACCCGGCTCATCAGCCCGACCGGACTGCGCGGAACCTTACGGCTTAGCTCTTGATTATTCAATGAACTCTGCCTCCACATGGTTGTCTTTTTATACCTATCCAAATCAAACCTATTATAATATGATCGCCCATTTTGCACAAATAACACAGATCATTGACGGGGGTGGGCCTTTAACGCATTCTATTATCCATCTATCTCCAATCAGCGATATGTTATATACTAGTCGGAGTTGAACAACAGACCATGAACTTCGCGAATGCCGTTTCGTCCACCGGTCCACGGGTTCATGAAAGAACGGAGATCCCCAGCATGAAACTTCCCGCTTCATCCAGACCGGATCAGAATTGGCTCCGCGCCTTTATGTTTACGATATTCGGCACGACAGCCCTTGTCATTTCTTATTTTCCGCTGTATTACAAAGAGATCGGCTTCAGCAGCGCGCAGATCGGCTATCTGTATGCCATCGGCCCGTTGATATCCATGTTCTCCAACATGATTTGGAGCTACACGAGCGACAAATACCGGACCATCAAGCGCATCATGAACATTCTGATTATCGGGCAGCTTGTCACGATGCTTATTCTATGGCAGGTTGCAAGCTTCGGCGTTGTATTGATTACGATCAGCTTGTTTTATTTCTTCTACTACCCGGTCTATCCGTTGGCGGATACGATGGCCATCCAGACGGCGCAGCGGTACGGTCGCAGCTTTACCGTCATCCGCGTATTCGGCTCGCTGGGCTACGCGTTCTTCGCCCTTGGCATTGGATATGCCATCGGTGCAGCGGGCGCTTCGGCTGCGCTGTCGATCGGCATCGGGATCGGCGTGTTTACGCTCATATGCTCCTTTCTTATCCGCGATGGCGTCGCGGCCAAGTCAGAGCCTGTGGAACTGGCAGCCCTGCTCAAAATATTGCGTTCGAAAGAAATATTGTGGTTCTTCGGCTGCACTTTCTGTCTTGCCATCGCCCACCGCATGAATGAAGCCTTTCTGACGCTCACCTTATCGGGGCTTGGTGCGGGCGAGGGGCTTATCGGGTGGTCCTTGATGATCTCGGCTGCCAGCGAGATCCCGATTTTTTTCCTGCTGAGCAAGTATGGCGACAAGATGAAGGAGCTGCCGCTGCTCGGCTTTGCAAGCCTGATGTTTGCGCTCCGCTTCCTGCTCATGGCGCTGGCGTCCGATCCGTTGTCGGTGCTCGCCGTCCAGTCGCTTCACAGCATTACCTTCGGCGTGTTCTATGTAACCGCAGTCCGTTATATTACCAGGATCATTCCGTGGCAGTACCGGGCGACCGGGATGGCGCTCTTCATTATTTTCTGGTCCAGCGTCTCGGGGCTTCTCAGTGGAGCTTTCGGCGGTTTGCTGTTCGAAGCCGCGGGGAGATCGGCCTTCTACCTGCTTGCAGCCCTCCTGTCCTTCGCTGCCTGCCTCGGCTTTATCTACCGGCACCTCTTCGCCAAGCCGGAGGAGATGCATTCCTCTGGATTCGGCGCTTAGAATACAGCCGAATCGCCCACTGGGTATAAGATGAATCAAAGGCAAGCACGGACCCGGTTTCGATCCGAACCTGCCTTTGATTGATCCCGACCAGACCCTGCTTGACCCAAAAGAATACAAAAAAGCACAGTTCTCGGTAGAGAACTGTGCTTCATGCCTTGGTAATTCTATAAGATCTCCGTATCGGGAGTTAGCTTACAGTTTTGTTACGTTGGCTGCTTGAGGACCACGGTTACCTTCTGTGATGTCGAACTCAACCGCTTGACCTTCTTCCAAACTCTTGAAGCCTTCTTCTTGAATTGCGGAGAAGTGTACGAATACATCCTCGCCACCTTCAACGGAAATGAAGCCGTAACCTTTTTCTGCGTTAAACCATTTAACTGTACCTTTCAAATGAACAACCTCCTAAAAATACCGCCATCTATGGCGAATATCCATATTATATCCCATGTTTTCTGACAATGCAATCCGTCAATTCACCCTAAGGGGCTTTTTTCGGTACACTATTTTAATCAGAAGATGATTTGCTTTTAAGCCCGCGAGTGCGTTATCATTTACCCAAAAGCCTAAGTAGCAAACGGAGATGCATATGATCAAAAAACATGAAATATACAAAAAAGACAAGTGGAACATGATGACGGTCGAAGTTCAGGGCCGATACATCGTTCTTCGCGAAATTTCCGACCAGTGGGGTGAAGAGACCCATACCTTCATGAGTCGGCCAGCCTTGATGCACTGGGCTCAAAACCGCTTTCCCAAAGAAGATTTCGAAGGCCGGGAAGATGAGTGGAGAGAAATGATGGCTGCCTTTAAGCAGGTGTAATGGATGGATTATACGAATATCGTCATCTTCATTATTCTGGCCTTCAGTCTGGGTGCCATCATGATCATGTATCGGGATCGGATACCCCAAAGACTGAGAAAGGGGATGGCCCTGATTGCCGTCGCCTTTATCTTGTTTGCCTTTTACCTTATTGTATACAGTTTCTTGAATCTGGGTTCCTCGTAAATTTATAGGATGAAAGTGGCGGGTACGCGGCATACTATCGCTCGGATGCTTCAATTCGAGGAGGTATTATGCCATGAGAGGCGCCAAGGTGCTCTGCATTACGCTTGCCATCAGCCTGCTTGCTCTATCCGCTGCCCGCTCCGAAGTCTTGTCTGAAGGAACCCGGACTCCAACTAATCCATATCATTCAAGGAGGATTTCCATGGAACAATTGTTAAAACGCGCTGATGTCCCTAAGGAGCATCAATGGAAACTCGAGGATTTATTTGCTGACCAAAAGGCTTGGGATGCAAGCTTTGCGGAGCTGAAGAATCTGCTGAAACGCGCCGCCGATTACCAAGGCAAGTTAAACAACGCAGCTTCCATCAAGGAATGCTTCGAGCTCGAAGACGAAATCTCATATCATGCCGAACGCTTATACGTATACGCCCATATGCACCATGACGAAGATACGGCAAACCCTACATATCAGGCACTAACCGCCAAAGCCAAAAAACTGAACGTCGAAGCCGGAGAAGCCCTCTCTTTCATCACGCCTGAAATTCTGTCCCTGTCCGAGGCGGAACTGGATAAACTGATCGAGGACCCTTCCCTGAAGGAATTCAAATTCACGCTGACCGAAATGAAACGGGAGAAAGCGCACGTGCTGTCCAAAACGGAAGAAGCGCTGCTGGCTCAAGTCGGCAACCTCTCCTCTGCACCGCAGACCATTTTCGGCATGCTCAACAATGCGGACATGAAATTCCCGAGAATCAAAAACGAGGACGGCAAGGACGTCGAGCTTACGCACGGCAATTATATTCAATTCCTGGAGAGCCCGAACCGCGAGGTTCGCGAGCGTGCCTTCAAAGCCGTCTACGAAACCTACGGCAAGCAGAAAAACACGATTGCGGCTACGCTGAACGCCAACGTTAACAAAAATATGTTCTACTCCCGCGTCCGCAAGTACCCTTCCGTTCTGGAAATGGCTCTCTATGGGGATAACATTCCGAAGGAAGTCTACACGAACCTGATCGACACCATCCACGAAAGCCTGCCGCTCCTTCACCGTTACATGGAGCTCCGCAAGAAGCTGCTGGGCGTGGATGAGCTTCATATGTACGATTTGTTCGCTCCGCTCGTAGAAGAGTACAAATGGGATATCACTTACGAGGAAGCGAAACAAATGACCAAGGAAGGCCTTACGCCGCTTGGTGATGATTACCTCAGCAGCCTGCAGGAAGGCTATGACAACGGCTGGATCGACGTGTACGAGAATGAGAACAAACGGACCGGCGCGTACAGCTGGGGCGCATACGGCACCCATCCATATGTTCTGCTGAACCATAAAGATAACCTGAACAGCATGTTTACCCTTGCCCACGAGATGGGTCATGCGCTTCACTCCTACTACTCCGACAACGCCTTGAAATACCGTGATGCGCAGTACACCATCTTCCTGGCCGAAGTGGCGTCCACCACGAACGAGGCGCTGCTGATGGATTACCTGCTGAAGAACGCCAAGGATCCGAAGCAGAAGATGTATCTGCTTACCTACTATGCCGATCAATTCCGGACGACGGTATTCCGTCAAACGATGTTTGCCGAGTTCGAGAAGATCGTGCATGAACGCGTGGAAAGCGGCGAATCCCTGACGCCACAGGATCTTTCCGACATCTACTACGAGCTGAACGTGAAATATCACGGCAAAGGCATGCAGGTGGATAAAGAGATCGGCATGGAATGGGCGCGGATTCCTCATTTCTACAACAGCTTCTACGTGTACAAATACGCGACGGGCTTCTCGGCTGCGACCAGCTTCTCCAAGCAAATCCTGGAGGAAGGCCAGCCTGCCGTTGACCGATATCTCGGCTTCCTGAAGAGCGGAGGCAGCGACTACTCCATCAACATCCTCAAGAAAGCCGGCGTGGATATGTCTTCTCCGGAGCCGATCCGTGAGGCGATGAGCGTGTTTGAAGACGTCATCAACCAAATGGAGCAGTTGACGAAATAAACAGCCCTGCTTCCGCGGGCTTGAGCCATTCTCAATTGACCAGTGGAATAAAATCCCTTGCCCTTTACGGGCGAGGGATTTTATACTGTTTGGAGGAAGGAGGTGTTCCCCATGAAAATTCAATGGTCGTTAATCGCAGCCTTATTGTTTGCCCTGATTACGGCTGTGTTCGCCGTCATCAATGTCAATCCGGTTGCCGTGAACCTGTTATTCGGCACCGTCAACGTACCGCTCATTCTGCTGATTATCGGTTGCTCGCTGATCGGGGGACTGATCGTCGGCACGTTCGGGATTTACCGTCAATATCAAATGCAGAAGGAAATCCGTTCGTTAGCGGAGCAGCTCATACATATCCGTGAAGTAACGGGATACACCCCTGAAATACAAGCGGCGGAAGAGGAAAACAAGAAAGATCAGAAGGACGCTCCCGTTGAATAGGGAAGGCTGTCCCATCGAATCAAGGAGGCATAACAACCCGTGTCGATACAACCGAATGAAACTTACGTGCTGGACCTGCTAAAAGAACTGCTGGATACGCCGAGCCCTACCGGATATACCCACGACATCATGAAGCGGATCAAGCAGGAAGCCGCTTCGCTTGGAGTTTCCCTGGAATGGAATGAGAAAGGCGGAGCCATCCTGTCCGTTCCCGGACAAGACGGCAGCAGAACCATCGGCCTGAGCGCTCATGTGGACACGCTCGGCGCAATGGTTCGTGCCGTGAAATCGGAAGGAACGCTCCGGCTTACCTCCGTCGGCGGATACATGATGAACAGCATCGAGAATGAATATTGCATCATCCATACGCGCAGCGGCAAGAAATATACGGGCACGATCCTGTCCACGCATCCTTCCGTTCACGTGTACAGCGATGCCCGTGATTTCAAGCGCCAGGAAGCCCATATGGAGGTCCGGATCGACGAATTGGTGGAGTCTGCCGATGATGTGAAGAAACTCGGAATCGGCGTTGGTGATTTTGTGTCCTTTGATGCGCGTGCGGTCATTACGCCGAGCGGTTACATCAAATCCCGCCATCTGGATGACAAAGCCAGCGTTGCCGCCCTCTTCGGCTTGCTCGAAAGCATGAAGCGGGATAACTGGAAGCCTGCCTGCAATGTGAAGCTTCTCATCTCGAACTATGAAGAGGTCGGACATGGCGCCGCCTACATTCCTGCCGACATCAATGAACTGATTGCGGTCGATATGGGCTGCATCGGCGATGACCTGAGCTGCAAGGAAACCGATGTATCCATCTGCGCGAAGGATTCTTCCGGTCCTTACGACTACGGCATGACCAGCCGTCTGATCCAGTTGGCTGAAAGCGAAGGCATTGCTTATGCGGTGGACGTGTACCCGCATTACGGCTCCGATGCATCCGCGGCGCTCTCCGCCGGCAGCAACATCAAGGCTGCGCTGATCGGTCCCGGCGTTCATGCCTCCCATGCGATGGAAAGAACGCATAAACAGGCTGTTCTTAACACCGTTAAGCTGCTGGCTGCCTACGTGAAATAAGTCATCTCCATACAGAAAAAGGGGCGTCCCGCCAAGGCCTTAAGCCTGGGGACGCCCCTTTATTATTGGTGTTTCGCTTGCATATTCAAGATTTCTTGCTTTGCTCAATCTTCTCCGCAAGCTCGTTCAGATAGGTCCAGCGCTCCATCAAATGCTCCAGCTCGCCTTCCGTCTCCTCTTGGGACTTCATCAGCTCCTGAAGCCTGGCCGCATCGCTGCCGGCGGTCTCCATCTCCGATTGAATCGAAGCGAGCTTGTTCTCGGCGGCTTCGATAAGACCGTCAATCTGCTCGTACTCCCGCTGTTCTTTATAACTGAATTTCAAGCGCTCCCGCGGCGCTTCCTGAGCGGAACCGCTGCCTGAGCCTCCCGAAGCAGGCTTGGCACTGGATGCTTCCGCCTTGCCCCCGGCGGCTTCGCCGCCATGGCGCTGCATCCATTCGGCATATTCGCTGTAAGAGCCGACATGGACACGGATCTGTCCGTTGCCCTCAAACGCCATGATCTTGTCCACCGTTCGATCCAGGAAAAAGCGATCATGGGATACCACGATGCAGACGCCCGGGAATTCATCCAGGTACTGCTCCAGGACGGACAACGTCTGAATGTCCAGATCATTGGTCGGTTCATCGAGAAGCAGCACGTTCGGCGCGCTCATCAGCACCCGCAGCAGGTACAGCCTGCGCTTTTCGCCTCCCGAAAGCTTGGCGATTGGCGTCCACTGCAGCGCCGGCGGGAACAGGAAGCGTTCCAGCATCTGGGCCGCGGTAATGGCCGAGCCGTCCGCCGTGCGGACAACCTCCGCTTCATCCTTGATATACTCAATCACTCGCTGACTGCCGTCCATCTCCTGATGCTCCTGCGTGAAATAACCGAGCTTGACCGTGGGGCCAAGCACGACTTCCCCGGCATCCGGCTGAAGCCGCCCGGCAATCAGATTGAGCAGCGTGGATTTGCCGCTGCCGTTCGGGCCAACGATGCCAATCCGATCCTCGGGAACGGCAATGTAGGAAAGATCCTGAATGAGAACTTTGTCGTCGCTCTTCTTCCGCAGACCTTCAATCTCCAGAATTTTTCGTCCCAGCCGGGTGGAAGCGACCGAGACGTCCAGTTCGCCGGAGCTGTGTACCATCTCCTGATCCTTGAGCTTCTCGAATCGTTCGATCCTCGCCTTCTGCTTGGTCGTACGCGCTTTGGCTCCTCGGCGGATCCAGGCCAGTTCGCTTCGCAGCAAATTCTGGCGCTTCTGCTCGGAAGCAGCCTCACGCTCCTCGCGCTCCGCCTTCAGTTCCAGAAAGCGGCTGTAATTCGCCTCGTATCGGAACAGCCGCCCGTG